>NZ_DIAC01000056.1:0-3970 GCF_002414625.1 Methylophaga sp. UBA5088
AAGCACGAACATTAAAAACGCCGGGTATTTCCATCCATCAGCATTGGGGCTTGTGATACGTTTTGTTGCTGCTGATTCTGTAATTGCTTTCTTAACTCAAGCACCTGTTTCAGACGTTGATCACTTTGCTCCCAGTTCACCGCTTCATTCATTCCCTGTCGTAACAGCTGAAGTAAAGCAGGGAACATCGCTATCGACTCATCAATAGCAGGATCACTTCCCTTACTATAAGCGCCTACACTGATAAGATCTTGATTTTGTCGGTAAGTGGAATAAATCTGTTTGAACTGCTGGGCCTGTTTCAGGTGGTCTTCACTGACTATATTTGGCATCACCCGACTAATCGAGGCTTCCACATCAATCGCAGGATAATGGCCCGACTCGGCCAGCTGTCTTGATAACACTATATGACCATCCAAAATTGCACGAGCCGCGTCTGCAACCGGATCCTGTTGATCGTCACCTTCGGTTAACACCGTATAAATAGCAGTGATAGCCCCACCATTAAGTGGACCATTCCCTGCACGCTCCACTAATTGCGGTAATAAGGAAAAAACGGAGGGTGGATAACCTTTAGTTGCCGGAGGTTCGCCAATCGCTAATGCAATTTCACGCTGTGCCTGGGCAAAGCGAGTCAACGAATCCATCAGCAATAATACTTGCTTACCCTGGTCGCGAAAGTATTCTGCAATACTGGTAGACAACATCGCACCGTGCAATCGCATCAAAGGCGAATGGTCGGCAGGTGAGGCAACAACAACCGACCGTGACATTCCTTCCTCACCAAGAATATCTTCAATAAATTCTTTTACTTCTCGACCACGTTCCCCAATCAAACCCACCACAATGACATCGGCTTCAGTGAATCGTGTCATCATGCCCAACAACACACTTTTACCCACACCACTGCCAGCGAACAGGCCCATACGTTGGCCTCGGCCTACGCTGAGCAAGGCATTAATGCTCTGGACTCCCACATCCAGATGCTGACGAACAGGAGAGCGTGCTAGTGGGTTTACCGGTTCACCGTGTAAGGGAACCTTATCTTGAACACGAAGTGGGCCTTTACCATCTAAGGGTTTACCAGCGCCATCCACAACACGGCCAAGCATCGCTTCGCCGACAGGCACTTGAGAATCACTGCGGACCGGTCTGACTTTCGCATTAGGTACCAAGCCACGCATATCACCTGTCGGCATGAGAAACGTCGTTTCGCCAGAAAAGCCGACCACTTCCGCTTCTATCGGTTTTTGTCCCTTGCCAATAATCTCACAACGACTACCAATAGGCACCTGAAAGCCTACCGCTTCCAATGTTAACCCCACCATTCTGGTCAATCGACCCTCAATCAATACATCCTGCTCGTCACCAGAATCCAATCGCTGCTGATATTGCATCAGTTTATTTTGTAGTCGCGATTGGCGTTCCGCATTAGTCATTGTCAGCGTCTCTCTCATCGCCAAGGACTTTACTAATGATGCTATTCAATCTTGATTCAACGGTTGCATCCACACTAGTGTCAGACGTTTCCAGTCTTAATCCACCCCGGGTTAATAAAGGATCTTCTATCCATTGGTATTTGTTTGAATCATGCTCAAGAGATAAGCCTTTCTGAATAATCAAAAGATCATCTGGATGAACATAAATTTTGAGTTGACGGTCACTGATGGGTAAAGCTTCCAACGCCGCACGCATAGCACCGATAACATGCTCGGGTTGATGCTTAAGTTCGCGACGAACCAACTGGCGAGTCATGGTTATCGCTAGATTGACCAGATCTTTTTCTAAAAGCTCATCGAGTTCTGTCAGGGGTTGCTGTAATGTTTGGAGCATTTGCTGGAGCTTTTCAACCTGTAGCTGAATATCTTTCAGCCCAGCTTCCTGACCGTCTGCAAAACCCGCCTGGTGTCCTTCTTCGTAACCCGCCTTATAACCTTCTTCTTGCGCTTGTTGCTGAAGCGCTTCAATAGCTTTGATATCGAGTACTTGGGGCGCATCCTTATCTTCAACGTCCGTCACCGACACCATTCTTGGTGCCTCCCAACGTTTTATCGCATCAGCAATCTCATCGGCAGATAAGACATCAGCTTGTTTAGTAACAACTGTGTCATCAGACGAAGTCATCACCTGCACCTCCGCCTAGCATAATTTCGCCTTTATCAGACAAGCTTCGTGCTGTGGCAAGAATGGCTTTTTGTGCAGCCTCAACATCACTCAAACGAACCGGCCCCATGGCCTCTAAATCATCACGCATCATCTCGCCTGCACGTTGTGACATATTACGCAGGAATTTCTCTTTTAATGCGTCATCAGCGCCTTTCAAGGCAAGCTGTAACTGATCTGTCTGAATTTCACGCATCAAGGTTTGCATACCACGATCATCGACATCAATAAGGTTTTCAAAGACAAACATAAGATCTTCGATATTTTGACCAAGATCGGGTTCACTTTCTTTGATTTTTTCCATGATAGCGGCTTCAGATGTGCCATCAACAAAGTTGAGAATATCGGCAGCCGTTTTGAGACCACCCACCATTGTTGATTGTGCACCAGCCGCACCACTAAATTGTTTTTCCAGAATTTCGTTGAGCTCCGTCAAGGCTGAGGGTTGTACCCCATCAAGCGTGGCTATCCGTAGAATGATGTTAGCTTGATCACGAGCAGGGAACTGTGACAAAACCCCCGCTGCCTGATCGGCATCAAGAAATGAGCAAACAATCGCGATAATCTGAGGATGTTCAAGTCGGATAACTTCATAAATGCCTCTGGCATCCATCCACTTAAGCTGTTCCAGGCCGTTGGTATTACTACCTGATAGAATACGGTCCAATAGGCTGCCAGCACGATCTTCACCTAAAGCACCCACCAGCATTTTACGGACATAATCATGTGAGCCGATACCCAGTCCGGTTTCTTGCTCCACCGTGGTAACAAAACTATTCAAAACGGATTGCACTTCCTCTCGGGTGACATTTTGTAAGGTCGCCATTGCCTGACCGACTTTTTGAACCTCTTTCGGCCCCATATGCTTGAGGATAGCCGCCGCTTCCTCTTCACCAATAGAGCGTAAAAAAACAGCCGCTTTTTCAGTGCCTGTCAGTTTTCTGAGTTCTTCTGCCATTAGGCATCACCCGCCGTCCAATTTTTGACTACTTGCGCCACCAGTGCAGGATCTTGCTGCACTAAACTTCGGACATTAGATAGTTGCTCTTCCATCTTTTCCGAACCAGTGGTCAGTTTAGCAATCTCTTCACCGCTTGCGCTACTTCTAGCTAAAACTTCTTCTGGTGATAAATTGTCATTATCACTCTCGGTGACGGGCACTTTTGTCATATCTCTGAATGCTGGACGAATCACACCAAAGATAAGGAACAGAACAACCAGTGCACCACCCACTTGTTTGGCTAGATTCCAGACCCAAGGTTCTTCCCAGATTGGTTTTTCAGGCAAGGCTTCAACCGTTTCAGGTGCCATGAATGGGGCATTGACCACATTCAAACTGTCGCCTCGCGCTTTGCTAAAGCCAATGGCATCCATGACTAAGGCATTGATACGGGTCATTTCTGATTCAGACAATGGTACGGAAGTAACATTACCTTCTGCATCCACTGTTCTTCTCTCGTCAACCAATACGGCCACACTCAGTTTTCTGACATTACCAGGTGCCATTCGGGTATGACTGATAGTGCGGTCTAACTCAAAATTACGTGTCGTGCTTTTTCTGCTTGAACCGGGCGCTGTTGTCGTAGTGGCCGCTTCATCAGCACCTTCTTCTGGAAGCGCTTGCTCAGGTGCAACACCACCACCAGGAGGTTGATTACTGAGTGCGCCGGGCACGCCAAACGGTCCACCATTACCAACACGCTCTTCTTCTTGCAGCTGCTCACTTCTCACTGCTGTCATGTCCGGGTTATAACTTTCGTGTGTTTGTTCAGACATTGTAAAGTCAACATCGGCCACGACCTGTGCG
>NZ_DIAC01000056.1:4010-6474 GCF_002414625.1 Methylophaga sp. UBA5088
CGACCTGTGCACGCACCCCATTCATACCCACAATGGGTGACAAGATATTTTCTATACGGTCGATATAGATTTGTTCAACCTTACGTGTGTATTCAAGCTGGGTATCACTCATTGCCACACCCGACGCACGCTCTGGTTGAGTTAATAAGTTGCCACGCTGATCCACAATAGTGACATCGGCATTTTTCATATCTGGCACACTGGAGGCGACCATGTGTGTGATGGCTGCCACCTGAGATTGATCAAGTGTTCTGCCAGCATAAAGATGAACCACCACAGAAGCGGTAGGATCTTTACGATCGCGAACAAAAACAGATTGTTTAGGAATAGCAAGATGCACTCGCGCACTTCTGACGTTATTGAGTTCAGCAATGGAGCGAGATAACTCTTCTTCCATTGCACGCTGGTAACGGGCTCGCTCGATAAACTGACTGGTACCAAACCCTTGATCCTGATTCAGCATCTCCATGCCCAGGGCAGCACTTCTGGGTAGGCCTTCAGCAGCAAGTTTCATTCGCAGTGTTTGCACATCACCAGCAGGTACTAACAATGCGCCAGTGGACGGATCCAATTTGTAATCGACATTCATCTGCTGCAAAACATCAACGACTTCAGTCGATTCAGCAGGTGCCATATTCGCGAAAAGGACCTGATATGAGGGCGTTTGTGACCACAACAGCACGTAACCACCTACGGCGATACTGGCTGCAATTGCCAATAAAAACAACATCTGTTTTACAACAGGTTGTTGAGAGATGTTTGCCTGCATAGCGCCCAATGCTGTTGTGGGCCGTGCTGTTGGCATATTGGCTTGTGAGCCGGTGGTGGCAGGTGCGTTTTCCATAGTGTTTCTCTACTCAGGCATATTCGTCAATTAAACAGACATACGCATAACTTCTTGGTAAGCCTCAATCAGTTTATTTCTGACTTGTAGGGTTGCCTCAAAAGCGACACTGGCTTTTTGTGATGCAATCATGACATCAGCCAGATTGACATTCGGGTCACCTAACTCAAATGCCGTCTTTAAATCACCGGAGTTTTTTTGCAGATCATTCACCTCATTCACAGCTTTTTGCATTACGCTGCCGAAATCCACTCGACCATTGCTCTCAGCCTCACTAGCAGGCATGGGTTGTGTTGCTGGTGAAGCCTGAGCTTGTAAAGCTCTCATCTGAGTTAGTAATTGGTTAGGGTCGATAGCTTTAATCATCTTTGTCTCTGCTCCGCTATAAAAATGACGCTGATAGTTGCCTTATGCAGACTTCTTGCCAAGTTTTTCAGGAATTTCCACCCCTTGCTCACGGAATTTGGCGATTTTGTAACGCAAAGTACGTTCACTTATACCTAGCTCTTTTGCAGTCAGTCTTCGGCTGCCTTGATATTTTTCCAGCATGTCGAGAATATGGCGTTGCTCTTGGGACCGTAAATCAAATCCCTCTACACTGCTTTTACTGCTTTCTGTAGATGAACTGACCTCAGTTTGACTGACTGAGGTATTCAACTCTTGGCCAGACACAGCCTCAAAAATAATATCTTTTGCTGTGATTGATTGACCCGATTGCAAAATTAACGCCCGCTGCAAGACATTATCCAACTCACGAACATTACCCGGCCAGTTGTGAGAAATTAAGCGAGACTTTGCCGCAGCATCCAGTAAAGGCGCGACGCGTCGTGATTGACTGGCATGTCGCGTCAACAGGCGCTGAGATAAAGGAAGAATATCATCCTGACGTTGTCTGAGAGGTGAAATTTCCAATGGAAAAACATTCAAACGATAATATAAATCCTCACGAAAACGGCCGGCTTTGACCTCCTCTCGTAAAGTTCTATTGGTGGTGGCTAACACTCTGACATCCAGCGGTATCACCTTCCTACCACCAATACGTTCAACTTCACGCTCCTGCAAAACACGTAAGAGTTTTGCTTGCAACGATAAGTCCATTTCAGAGATTTCGTCTAATAAAATCGTGCCATGATTAGCTTGTTCAAACTTACCGGCATAGGCTTGGCTGGCGCCTGTAAACGCCCCTTTCTCATATCCAAACAGAGTTGCTTCAAGCATATTCTCAGGAATAGCCGCACAGTTAATCGCTACAAAAGGATGTGAAGATCGGGGGGAATGTACATGAAGATAGCGAGCTAACACTTCTTTACCAGTGCCACTCTCGCCATTGATAAGTACAGTGGCATCACTGTCGGCCACACGTTTGGCGATAGCTTGCAGCTCTTTCGATGCCTGCGCCTGCGCCACCATGTCATCTTCTTCAGTACCAATATCATTGATATAGCGCTGCACGCGCTGTAGTAGTTCATCAGCTTCAAACGGCTTTAATAAATAGTCAGATGCCCCCTGATGCATGGCATCGACTGCACTTTGTACGGTACCGTAGGCTGTCATCATCACCACAGGTAAATCAGGCATCATGGCTTTTGCCCGCTGCAGTAAAGTATGTCCATCCATCGT
>NZ_DIAC01000115.1:0-210 GCF_002414625.1 Methylophaga sp. UBA5088
AAATCTGCAGGTGTTTTATCGACTTTTTGTTCTGTTGTTGGCACAGACTCTGTCACACTTTTCGCTTTTCCTGGTGTATCGACTGAAAAATAGGCTAATGTCAGGCTGGTGATAAAGAAGATTGTTGCCAGCACAGCACTCGCACGACTTAAAAATGAAGCCGAACCTTGGCTGCCAAACAAGCTGCCTGAGGCACCACCGCCACCACCA
>NZ_DIAC01000115.1:388-12659 GCF_002414625.1 Methylophaga sp. UBA5088
CTGAGGCACCACCGCCACCACCACCGAATGCAGCGCCTGCATCAGCACCTTTACCGTGCTGAATCAGAACAAATCCAATCAGCATAAGACAGGCAATAATATGAACTGTGAGAATAATCGCGTGCATGTGTTGTTAACCTAATTTTAAAACTGCGGCCTGACATATTTTAACAAACTCATCGGCATCAAGCGATCCACCGCCGACGAGCCCACCGTCAATGTCAGGTTGTAGAAACAATGGCGCAGCATTATTACCTTTTATGCTGCCTCCGTAAAGTATTCTTATATTTTCTGCTATTTCTTTATCGTGTTTTGCTACACGTTGACGCATAAAGCTATGTACGTCTTGCGCCCATTCTGGCGTGGCTGAGCGTCCTGTACCAATAGCCCATACAGGTTCATAGGCTAAGACGGTATGCGCTAAACCTTCAACGCCTTGATGCGCAATCACGGTGTCGAGTAATCGCAATACAACCTCTTCTGTGCGACCGACCGCATGCTCGTCTGGACTTTCACCAATACATATGATGGGGGTGATACCAGCCCTGACTGCCATTTCATATTTCTCAGCGATAATACGATCTAACAGACATTGGTCTAAATCTAACTCAGCATATAAACAACGTCTCTCTGAGTGCCCTATCAGCACATACTGGCAACCAAAATCAGCCAGCATACTTGCCGAAATTTCTCCGGTGTAAGCCCCTTTTTCAAATTGAGATAGATTTTGTGTACCCCACGCCAGGTCAGTTCCTGAAAGAGCTGACTGCACCTGGCCCAGATAAACGGCTGGAGGAAATAATGCGACTTCTATATCGGAGAATGTATCGGCTTTTGAAAGTATTCCCTCAAGTAGTGCTTTGTTACTCTCACTAGAGCCGTTCATTTTCCAGTTGCCAGCGACTAGTGGTTTTCGCACCTAAGACTCTCTCTGAATATAAAATGAAACATCAGACTACATACCCACCATGAATAATGCAATGTATGAAATATGACAAGGATTGTACTCGTTGATCCATCAGAGCCAACAGACATGGAAATTAATTTTTCAGTACCTGTTCAATTACCGATGCCAGTTCTTCTGCTAGTTGTTTAGTCAATGTCGCATCAATGCCTTCCACCATCACTCTGATCACAGGCTCCGTTCCCGATGCTCTGAGTAACACGCGTCCCTCATCACCCAACCTTTTCTCTACAGAAGTAATGGCATTGTTGATATCCGCATTACTGCTGATATCGATCATTTTATCTATCCTGACATTGATTAAATGCTGTGGATATTTTGTGACGACTGAGCGTAGATCATGCAGGCTATTATTGGTTTGCTGAATTTCGGCGACAACTTGAAGCGCTGCCACAATACCATCACCTGTCGAGGTTTTATCTAAACAAATAATATGGCCTGATGCTTCACCACCAAGCAGGCCGCCTACCTGTTGTAGTTTTTCCATCACATAGCGATCACCCACTTTGGCTCGGTGAAGTGACATATCAAATTTTGCCAAAGCATGTTCTAAGCCCAGGTTAGACATCTGCGTACCGACCACATCAGGCATACTCGCACCCATGCGTTGTCTTGCTCTGGCAATGATAAATAGGAGCTCATCACCATCAACAATTTCACCACGATGATCAACCATGATAATGCGATCACCATCGCCATCTAGTGCCAGCCCCAAATCTGCTTTGTTTTCCAGTACCGCTTGTTGTAATAGCCGAGGTTCAGTTGAGCCACAATTTAAATTGATATTAAAGCCATCAGGTTCAGCGCCCATAACAATGACATCAGCACCTAACTCTTTAAAGACATCTGGTGCAACGTGATAAGTAGCTCCATGAGCACAATCAACTACGATTTTGAGTCCATGCAGATCCACGCCACTTGGTATGGTGCTCTTACAAAACTCAATATATCGACCCGCTGCGTCACCAATCCGATGCGCTTTACCTAAGCGAGTCGAGTCAACTGTTTTTAACGGTTGCTCCAGCATGGCTTCAATTTCCAGCTCTATTGCATCAGGGAGTTTTGTACCTTGGGCAGAGAAAAACTTAATGCCGTTATCATGATAAGGATTATGGGAGGCGCTGATGACGATACCTGCTTGCGCATGGAAAGTACGCGTCAGGTAAGCGACGGCTGGTGTCGGCATAGGTCCTAATAAATATATATCAACACCAGCAGCCGATAAACCGGCTTGCAGGGCTGACTCAAACATATAACCTGAAATGCGGGTATCTTTACCAATAATGACGCGGCTATTACGATCTTTGGCCAGAACACGGCCAACCGCCCAACCTAGCTTTAATACAAAGTCTGGCGTAACAGCTCCAACACCGACACGACCACGGATTCCATCCGTACCAAAATAACGTCTTTGTTTAGTCAAAATCATCTACCTGCATTACAGCCTGACTTAGCTTTACGGCTTGATAGGTTTCTTTTACATCATGAGTTCTAATGAGCTTTGCCCCTAGCCATGTGGCAATCGAGGCCAGCGACAAACTTCCTGCCAATCGCTCATCAACCGATACTTTCAACATGTCCCCGATAATAGATTTACGGGAAACCCCGACGAGCACTGGATATGGTAAATCCGTCAGTACAGACAAGTGCTTCATTAATCGAAGATTGTGACGGGCACGTTTACCAAAACCAAACCCAGGATCAAGCATGATATGTTGTGCTTTGATACCTGCTTTTAGACAAGTATCTACACGTTCCAGTAAGAATGTTTTTACTTCTGTCACCACATCATCATAGTGTGGTTCTTGCTGCATAGTTTGAGGAGTACCCTGCATATGCATCAGGCAGACGGGGACTTTTAACTCAACTGCAGCTTCAAGTGCACCTTCCATGCGTAAGGCATTAACATCATTGATAAGACCTGCACCCGCTTTGACTGCTGCTGTCATCACGCCAGGCTTCATAGTATCAATGGAAATTGGGATATCGAATTCAGCACTTATCATTTCGATGACAGGCGCAACGCGTTCGATTTCTTCCTGCTCAGCCACGATATCTGAACCAGGTCGCGTGGACTCACCACCAATGTCCAAGATATCAGCACCGTCTGAAATTAACTTTTCAGCTTGTTTTAAAGCAGCATCACGATCAAAAAATTTGCCACCGTCAGAAAATGAATCTGGGGTGACATTAATGATGCCCATAATACGAGGAACGGACAAGTCCAAGGACTTGCCCGCACAGTCAAAAATCACGTGATAACTTCCTGATATTTAGTGTAACTGATCAGCTGGTTTGCCAGATGGTGTTTCAGACGAATCAGATTCAGTATCACCTGATGCTGGTGGCGGTGAAGAACGGTCAGTCCAGTCTTTAGGTTCACCCGGTTCACGGCCTTCCATGATGGCATCAATCTGATCACTATCGATGGTTTCATACTTCATCAATAGTTTTGACATGGTATGTAATTTATCCATGTTATCAATCAACAATTGTTTTGCACGCTCATAGTTACGATTGATGACACGTCTGACGTCTTCATCAATCTGTTTAGCTGTCAGATCAGACACGGCTTTATGTTGAGTAACACTTCGGCCCAAGAAGACTTCGCCTTCATCTTCACCATAAGACAAAGGCCCCATATTGTCAGACAAGCCCCATTTGGTAACCATGTTGTGAGCCAACTCTGTAGCCCGTTGAATATCGTTCGATGCACCAGTAGTTACTGCTTCTTCACCAAAAATAAGTTCTTCGGCTAAACGACCACCATACAGACTTGAGATTTGGCTTTCCAAAGTCTGCTTACTGTAACTGTACTTATCTTCCGTCGGTAAGAACATAGTCACACCAAGAGCCCTACCTCTCGGAATGATGCTGACTTTATAAACAGGATCATGTCCAGGCACTAAACGACCAATAATGGCATGGCCGGCTTCATGATAAGCCGTCAATTCTTTCTCTTTCTCGTTCATGACCATGGAGCGACGTTCTGCACCCATCATGATTTTATCTTTGGCGAGTTCGAGCTGTTCCATGCCAACCAGACGTTTGTTACCACGAGCAGCGAACAATGCCGCTTCGTTTACAAGGTTAGCTAAGTCAGCACCTGAAAAGCCGGGTGTACCACGAGCAATCACTCTTGCATCCACATCATCTGATGCTGGGACTTTTCGCAGGTGGACGTTAAGAATTTGCTCACGACCACGGATATCAGGGAGTGGTACGACAACTTGACGATCAAAACGACCTGGGCGTAATAGTGCAGGGTCAAGTACGTCAGGACGGTTCGTTGCAGCAATAACAATGACGCCTTCATTACCTTCAAAACCATCCATCTCGACCAATAACTGATTAAGCGTTTGTTCACGCTCATCATTACCACCGCCCATGCCCGCACCACGGTGACGACCAACAGCATCAATCTCATCAATAAAGATGATGCATGGGGCATGTTTTTTAGCTTGTTCGAACATATCACGAACACGCGAAGCACCAACACCAACAAACATTTCAACGAAGTCAGAGCCAGAGATAGAAAAGAATGGCACTTTGGCTTCACCAGCAATTGCTTTAGCCAGTAATGTTTTACCCGTACCAGGTGAACCCGCCATCAAAATACCGCGTGGGATCCGACCACCTAATTTTTGGAATTTGCTTGGGTCACGAAGAAAGTCGACAAGCTCGGCGACTTCTTCTTTGGCTTCTTCTACACCAGCCACATCTTTGAAGGTCACTTTGACTTGGTCTTCATTAAGCATGCGTGCTTTGCTTTTACCAAATGACATGGGGTTTTTACCACCACCACCTTGCATTTGTCGCATAAAGAATATCCAGACACCAATCAGCAACAGCATTGGGAACCAAGAAATAAAAATCTGCATAAGAAGACTGGTTTTTTCAGCAGGCTCTGCTTTTATCGTCACACCATTGTCTAGCAGATCACCAATCAAGCCTGGATCGTAGTCAGGACTGTAAGTTGTAAACTTACTGCCGTCAGTCAGTTCACCTGAAATGGTTCTGCCCTGTATATCGACTCTGGAGACTGCACCGTTTTTAACATTGCTGATAAAGCTGGAGTAGTCCATGCTGCCTGAATCGTTATTTTGCGGACCAAAATTATTAAAGACAGACATCAGCACTACGGCGATGACGACCCACAAAATAATATTTTTCATCATGTCATTCAATGTAAGGTACCTCTGGTTACCATTAAATGTTACTTGAGACCACGTCCCAATAAATAAACTTCACGACTTCTTGCTCTGGAAGCCCCCGGTTTACGGGTCACTACTTTCGTGAAATTGTCTCTCATTTCTTTCAAAAAAGCGTCAAATCCTTCGCCCTGAAATACTTTGACAAGAAAGCAACCGCTTTTACTTAAGTTGTTCAATGCAAAATCTAAAGCCAACTCAACCAAGTGCATACTTGAAGGCTGATCAATCGACCCTACTCCTGTCATATTGGGGGCCATATCTGATAATACAAGGTCTATTTGTCGGCCATCCAATACTTTATTCAGTTCATCCAGTACATCGTCCTCACGAAAGTCACCTTGAATAAAATGTACACCCGTCAGTGGCGTCATTTCTAAAATATCCAATGCGATGACTTTACCATTGTCGCCGACTTTACCTAAAGCATAATCAGACCAGCCACCTGGGGCTGAGCCCAAATCAACAACACTCATGCCAGGACGGATGAGCTTATCTTTATCATCAATTTCTTTTAGCTTAAACGTGGCGCGCGAACGATGACCTTCTTTCTGTGCCTGTTTGACATATTGATCATCAAAATGTTCTTTTAACCAGCTTTGACTTGATTTACTTCTTGCCATATCAGGACACTTGCTCTGCTTCTGCACGTTTATCGGTGGTTAACACTAACATTAAACCAAGCAAGCTCATCAGCATATACAGGCTTTCACTGAATTGATGTAATGTGTTAAATCGTTCACTAAGAACAGCATCTGCACGCCAGTCTAATAACTTTATTGATGTCATCTCTGGCTGAATAAATGCCAAAAAGATAAAACTCATAATAAGCATGGCTAAAATAAGCCAGCTGCGCCAATAACGATGAAATGTCTTCAGACCGAAAATAAACAGTCTACTCACTAATAATATACAAGCACTAATGAGGCTGATTATATTAACGGCATAAAACAATTTGCCGGCATAGTCACCGGCAATTGTTACATCTAAGTTGGCAAAGGCCATTGGAACAGCTAAATAACCTATTGACCATAACGCCCCTATCCATAGAGTCAGAAGTAGCCGTTCACCTGTATAGCCAGACAGCATGCTTATGCCTCGTAGCCTATCTCAACGATTTCATATTCAATGTTACCGCCGGGCGCTTGCACTGTCGCTACATCATCAATTTCTTTACCGATGAGAGCTCGAGCAATGGGTGACGAGACTGAAATACGATTTAACTTAATATCAGACTCATAATCACCCACGATTTGGTATTTCACTTCTTGGTCTGTATCGATATTCAATAACGTAACGGTAACGCCAAACACCACCCGACCTTCTTGGGGCAATGTTGCCGGGTCAATAATCTGTGCATTCGATAATACAGACTCAAGCTCTTGAATACGGCCTTCGATAAAACTTTGCTGTTCTTTTGCTGCATGGTATTCGGCATTTTCTTTTAAATCACCATGTGCACGGGCTTCTGATATGGCAGCAACGACTTCAGGTCTTGCTACCGTTTTCAGATGTTTCAATTCTTCTTTAAGTGCTTCAGCACCACGTGAAGTAATAGGTACAGCCATTAATTTAACTCTCCATGCAAAGATTGCAGTCTGTTAACAGAACCAACATCTTCACTATTTAATGCTTGAACAGTGGCCCTTGCCGCTGCCAATGTGGTTGTATAATTGACTTGATGCTGTAAGGCCGCGCGACGGATTTCTCTTGAATCCGCGACAGACTGACGACCTTCTGTGGTATTCACAATCAAGTCGATTTCATCATTTTTAATCATATCAACGATATGCGGTTGACCTTCTGCGACCTTGTTTACGGGTTCACATGACACACCAGCTTCTTCCAGCACACGCTGTGTACCTCTGGTGGCTAGTAAAGCAAAACCAAGTGACGACAGGTCTTTTGCAATTTGAATAACTGCTACCTTATCAGCCTCACGAACGCTGATAAAGGCTTTACCACCTGTCGGTAACACGACAGAGGCAGCTAACTGTGATTTTGCAAAGGCTTCACCAAACGTTCTGCCAACCCCCATGACTTCGCCTGTTGATTTCATCTCAGGCCCAAGGATCGGATCAACACCTTGGAATTTGATAAATGGGAATACCGCTTCTTTAACTGAATAGTAAGATGGAATCACTTCTTTAGTGACACCTTGATCAACTAGTGATCGGCCAGCCATTGCCCTAGCAGCAATTTTAGCGAGCGGTTCACCAATTGATTTCGATACATAAGGAACCGTTCTGGACGCACGTGGGTTGACCTCAAGAATGTATATTTGCTCACCCTTGATAGCAAACTGCGTGTTCATTAAGCCTTTTACACCCAGCTCTAAAGCCATTTGGCGTACTTGTTCACGAAGTTGATCTTGTGTTGCCTGACTTAAACTGTATGGAGGTAATGCACAAGCAGAGTCACCAGAGTGAACACCGGCCTGCTCAATATGTTCCATAATGCCACCAATCAGCACATCTTTACCGTCACAGATGGCATCCACATCAACTTCAATAGCGTCGTCAAGGAAACGGTCTAATAATACTGGTGATTCGTTCGATACTTTGACAGCATTTAACATGTAACGCTGTAACTCATCTTCGTTGTAAACAATTTCCATCGCACGTCCACCCAGAACATAAGACGGACGAACAACTAATGGATAACCAATTTCAGAAGCGAGTGACACTGCAGTATCAACAGAGTGTGCCAGTCTATTAGGTGGTTGCAGCAAGTTCAGTTTTTCAACCATTTGCTGAAAACGCTCGCGGTCTTCAGCATGATCAATAGCATCTGGCGAAGTACCAATAATAGGCACACCTGCCGCTTCAAGTGCACGCGCTAATTTTAGAGGTGTTTGACCACCGAACTGAACGATGACGCCTTTTGGCTTTTCTAACTCGACGATTTCTAAAACGTCTTCTAAGGTCAATGACTCAAAATATAAACGATCGGATGTGTCGTAATCAGTGGAAACCGTTTCGGGGTTACAGTTGACCATAATGGTTTCATAACCGTCTTCACGTAAGGCTAATGCAGCATGAACACAGCAATAGTCAAACTCAATCCCTTGACCGATACGGTTTGGACCACCACCCAAAATCATGATCTTGTCACGGTCACTTGGGTTGGCTTCACATTCCATATCATAGGTTGAATACATATACGCTGTGCCAGTGGCAAACTCAGCACCACAGGTATCAACACGTTTGTAGACAGGACGGACCTGCATCGCCTGACGGTATTCACGTACTTGTTTTTCAGTCTTCAGTAACAGTTTAGCCAGACGTGAATCAGAGAAACCTTTACGTTTCAGAACATACATTTCTTGCTGATCAATATCATTCAGCGAACGCTCTTTGAGTTGGTTTTCTAATGTCACCAATTCTTCGATCTGGATCAAGAACCATGGATCGATATGCGTTAGCTTTTGAATTTCGTCAAAACTAAAGCCATAACGGAAAGCATCTGCCACAAACCATAAACGGTCAGAACCTGGCAGACTCAACTCACGGCGTAATGTTTCCGCTGTGTTTTCTTCTGTCAGTTCAATGATTTCTGTCAAACCATCACGATCAATTTCCAGTCCACGTAGCGCTTTTTGTAATGATTCCTGGAAGTTACGGCCAATCGCCATCACCTCACCGACAGACTTCATCTGTGTGCTCAGACGGTTGTCGGCTTGAGGGAATTTTTCAAAGGTAAAACGCGGTACTTTTGTTACCACATAGTCAATTGTTGGCTCAAACGAGGCCGGCGTTGCATTACCTGTAATTTCGTTTTGCAATTCATCCAGCGTGTAACCCACTGCCAGTTTTGCAGCAACTTTTGCAATAGGGAAACCTGTTGCTTTAGAGGCCAGCGCAGAAGAACGTGATACACGAGGGTTCATCTCAATAATAATGAGGCGTCCTGTCTCGGGATTAACGGCAAACTGCACATTTGAACCACCGGTATCGACACCGATCTCACGCAGTACTGCCAGAGAGGCATTACGCATGATTTGATATTCTTTATCTGTCAGAGTTTGTGCTGGCGCAACCGTGATTGAGTCACCCGTATGCACGCCCATTGGATCCAGGTTTTCAATGGAGCAGATAATGATGGCGTTATCTTTACGATCACGCACCACTTCCATTTCATACTCTTTCCAACCAATGATGGATTCTTCAATCAGTAGCTCAGATGTAGGGCTGAGGTATAAACCGCGCTGACAGATTTCAATGAAATCTTGTTTATTGTATGCGATACCACCGCCACTGCCACCCATTGTAAAAGATGGACGAATAATCACTGGGAAGCCAAATTTTTCTTGAACTTTTATTGCTTCATCTAATGTGTGAGCAATATCAGACTGCGGCATATCCAGACCGATTTTACGCATCGCTTCACGGAATAAATCACGGTCTTCAGCTTTGTTAATCGCTTCACTGTCAGCGCCGATCATTTCAACACCAAATTGTTCTAAGATGCCGTGTTTTTCCAGATCTAATGCACAGTTCAATGCCGTCTGACCACCCATAGTAGGCAAGATAGCATCGGGGCGTTCCGCTTCAATGACTTTACTTACTGCTTGCCAGGTAACAGGCTCAATATAGGTTGCATCGGCCATATTGGGATCGGTCATTATCGTGGCTGGATTCGAGTTCACCAGAATCACACGGTAACCTTCTTCTCTCAGCGCTTTACACGCTTGTGCACCAGAATAATCGAACTCACAGGCTTGACCGATAACAATCGGTCCTGCACCCAGAATCAGAATACTTTGAATATCAGTACGTTTAGCCATCGTGTGTTATTTACCCGTTGCTTGTTCAAGTAGATCGATGAAGTGATCAAAAAGAGGAGCTGCGTCTTGCGGACCAGGACTTGCTTCTGGATGTCCCTGAAAGCTAAATGCAGGCTTGCTGACATGATGGATGCCTTGCAAGGTGCCGTCAAATAGGGACCTGTGCGTTGCTCTTAAGGTCTCTGGCAGCGTTTCTTCATCAACAGCAAAACCATGGTTCTGACTGGTAATCATCACCAATCCAGCCAGTGATTCTTGTACTGGATGGTTAGCACCATGATGACCAAATTTCATTTTGACTGTTTTGGCACCACAGGCCAGCCCAAGTAGTTGGTGACCAAGACAGATACCAAAGGTAGGGATATTTTTTTCCAGTAAGGTTTGAATAGCGCTGATGGCATAATCACAAGGTTCTGGATCGCCAGGTCCATTAGACAAAAACACGCCATCTGGATTCATCGCCAGAACGTCTTCTACAGGTGTCTGTGCAGGAACAACTGTCAGTTTGCAGCCACGTTCCACCAGCATTCTAAGAATATTCTTTTTCGCGCCATAGTCATAAGCGACCACATGGTATTTCGCTTCAACTGCTTTTGCTTGCCCATCAATATGCCAGCATCCCTCATCCCAAACATAGCTTTGTTTGGTGCTGACTTCTTTAGCCAGGTCTAGTCCTTTTAAGCCTTGAAAGTCTTTAGCCGCAGCAATAGCTGCTTCGACATCAATATCATCACCAGCAACGATGCAGCCTTTCATGGCACCTTTTTCACGAATCAAACGTGTGAGCGAGCGAGTATCAATACCTGCCAGGCCGACGATATTGTGTTTGACCAAGTACTCATCTAGTGCTTGTTCACTTCTCCAGCTACTAACAACCGGGGACAGCTCTCGAATAATGAGTCCACTTGCGTAAACATTGTCAGACTCTTCATCCTCCACATTCACACCCGTGTTGCCAATATGAGGATAAGTTAATGTGACTATTTGTCGACAATAAGAAGGATCAGTCAGGATTTCCTGATAGCCAGTCATTGACGTGTTAAACACCACTTCACCGACTGACTGGCCAATGGCTCCAATCGACTCGCCGTGATAAACCGTGCCGTCTTCAAGAGCAAGTAACGCACTCGTTCGCAAGGGAAACCTCCACCAGATAAAAATAATGGGGCTAACATGACGTTCTCCCCAGACAAAATCTTTGCAATTTTATCGCAAAACAGCAGGTCGAGTCCACGCTAAAAACGATTATCCCTCAGTGCTTGTGATAACTGTTTCAATTTGCTGAAAAGTAGTCTGCCTGTCAGACGTAGAGTTCTGGTCTGCGATGCGTATGCAGCGGCATATTCGAACGAACTTGTCGAAGGTACTCAATATCAATTCGACTCAATGTTAATCCCACTCTTTCAGGTGCACAGCAGAGGATGCTTCCCCATGGATCAATAATGACACTGCTGCCGTATGAAGTTCGATCACCATAATGATGTCCCCATTGATTCGGCGCAACGATATACACCTGATTTTCAATAGCCCGTGCAATTAATAGCGGTAACCAATGGTGTTTACCGGTATGAAGAAAAAAGGCGGCAGGCACGAAAATGATTTCAGCCCCTTTGTCAGAAAGTGAACGAAAGAGATCGGGGAAACGAAGATCATAACAAACGCTGAATCCGAGCCGACCTAGTTCGTGATCAATCACTACGGTTTTGTCCCCAGGTTTAATACCCGCAGATTCCATGTACCCCAAAGGCACTGCATCACACATATGGATTTTTCGATAACGAGCCTTTTCTTTGCCATCACGATCAATGAAAATGGAGGTATTGAATAACCGCCCACTATCTTCATCTGTCAGCTCGTAGACACTGCCCAGTAACAAGGCACAATGACTCTGTTTTGCAAGTTGGCTAAAGTGCGGCAATATCTCTGTTTCCAGTTTTTCTGCCACTTTATGCTTAGCTGAGTGATCCTTGCCGACATAGAGAAAGGTTTCAGGAAAGGCTAAAAGATTAAGCTTCCGTTCCGATGCCTCTGCGATCATGTTCTCAGAAAAAGCCAGGTTATATTCATAGCTTTCCGATGAATTCATTTGCACGATACCGACGTCTATTACCATCACATCACCTTACATTTTTTGTGCCTATTCCTGTTTGACGAAAATATAACAAAAAATCGTTCAATACAAACTCATACGCAACACATCAGAAAATCACTGGTGACATTAGCTATGCTTAGGTATATTGGGGTGTTTACTATGTAATCAATGAGGTCAGGCATGACGCAATCAATTATCACTAGTGGTTTCCCTAATCA
>NZ_DIAC01000095.1:0-706 GCF_002414625.1 Methylophaga sp. UBA5088
AAAGACCTGATTAAAGAAATTGATATGCGTTACACCAATGGGCTGGCAGTGGTATGGAAATCCGGCCAGCAACCTGATTTTAATGGAACAGTATGATGTCGAAACGAACTGAAAGAGAACTTATCGTTGGATTGGATATCGGAACATCAAAGGTTGTCGCAATTGTCGCGGCACCTGTTGTTGATGCCGGCCCCAATGATAATGCGCTCGAAATTATTGGCATTGGTTCTCACCCTGCCAGAGGCATGAAAAAAGGGGTTGTCGTCAATATCGAATCTACAGTGCAGTCGATTCAGCGTGCGATTGAAGAAGCTGAATTGATGGCCGGTTGTCAGATTTATTCAGTCTATGCAGGTATTGCCGGAAGCCACATTCGAAGCCTGAATTCTCATGGCACGGTGGCTATTCGCGATAAGGAAGTGACTCAGGGCGATATTGATCGGGTGATGGATGCAGCACGAGCTGTGCATTTCCCCGGAGACCAACAATTACTGCATGTATTGCCACAGGAATACATTATCGATAACCAGGAAGGCATACGTGAACCAATTGGGATGTCAGGTGTACGTTTGGAAGCAAAAGTTCACCTGATTACGGGTGCTGTCAGTGCGGCTCAGAACATCACAAAATGTATTGAACGTTGTGGTTTAACAGTTGATGGCATTGTGCTTGAGCAAATGGCATCCAGTTATTCTGTCTTAGATCA
>NZ_DIAC01000095.1:877-9069 GCF_002414625.1 Methylophaga sp. UBA5088
GTTTGTATCGTTGATATCGGCGGTGGAACCACGGACATAGCTGTGTTCGTTGATGGCGCGATTCGCCACACAGCAGTGATTCCGATTGCCGGCGATCAGGTCACCAATGATATCGCCGTGGCATTACGCACACCCACGCAATATGCCGAAGAAATCAAAATTAAATACGCCTGTGCTTTGACACAACTGGCTCGTGAAGATGAAACCATTGAGGTACCGAGTGTGGGGGACAGGCCGCCACGTCAGCTTGCTAGACAGACGCTAGCTGAAGTGGTTGAGCCGAGATATGAAGAATTATTGATGTTAGTTCAGGCTGAACTACGTCGTAGTGGGTTTGAGGAATTACTGGCTGCGGGCATTGTGCTGACAGGCGGTAGTTCGAAAATGGAAGGCGCTATTGAGCTTGCTGAAGAGGTCTTCCACCTTCCTGTGCGTTTGGGAGTGCCACAGCATGTCGGGGGACTTGTTGATGTGGTGCGTAACCCAATTCATGCAACAGGTGTTGGGTTGCTGTTATTTGGCAATCAGGAGCATGCCCCAGGGCATGGTGAAATTAAAGTAAGTGAAGGCTTAAAAGGCATGCTGGCAAGAATGAAAAGCTGGTTCCAAGGGAATTTTTAAGCTGAGTAATTGAGCATGTTTGTTTTACACAATTTTTTGGGGGAGAAGTTATGACTTTTGAATTAATTGATACATACAGTGAAAATGCTGTCATTAAAGTGATTGGTGTTGGTGGCGGTGGCGGTAATGCGCTTGAGCATATGGTCGTCAACCAAATTGAAGGGGTGGATTTCATCAGTGCAAACACGGATGCTCAAGCATTACGTAAAAGCTCAGCAACCACACAACTGCAACTGGGTGGTGACATTACTAAAGGCTTGGGTGCAGGTGCCAATCCTGATGTGGGTCGTCAAGCAGCGTTAGAAGACAGAGAACGCATCATGGAAGTTATCGATGGTGCAGATATGGTCTTTATCACAGCCGGTATGGGTGGTGGTACTGGCACAGGTGCCGCACCGGTCGTTGCTCAAGTGGCCAAAGAAATGGGTATTCTGACGGTAGCTGTCGTTACCAAACCTTTCCCATTCGAAGGTGGCAAGCGTATGAAAATTGCGCAAGCGGGTATTGAAGAATTAGGTCAACATGTTGATTCGTTGATTACCATTCCAAACGAGAAGTTATTGAAGGTACTGGGTAAAGATATGACTTTGCTGAATGCCTTTAAATCAGCCAATGATGTCTTGTTAGGTGCTGTTCAGGGTATTGCTGAATTAATCACACGTGAAGGTATGATTAACGTTGACTTTGCTGACGTTCGTACTGTGATGTCTGAAATGGGTATGGCTATGATGGGCACGGGGCATGCTAAAGGTGAGCATCGTGCACGTGAAGCGGCGAAATTAGCGGTCTCAAGCCCATTATTAGAAGATGTCGATTTGGCTGGTGCCCGTGGAGTATTGGTCAATATTACTGCTGGTCTGGATATGAGTATTGGTGAGTTCGAAGAAGTGGGTAACACCATTAAAGAATTTGCTTCAGATGACGCTACAGTAGTAGTTGGAACCGTGATTGACCCAGACATGACTGACGAGTTGAGAGTGACCGTTGTGGCGACGGGTTTAGGCGCACCGAGAGTCGCTGTAGCGAAAGCACCGGAAGAAGCTGCACCACAAATTGAAATTGTGAAAAAACCAGTTGAAATCGATTATGATGAACCGACAGTCATTCGCAATGGTAAAGATAGCCAGCAGAAACAAGTCGCCAACGGAGATGTCAATATGGATTATTTGGATATTCCAGCATTTCTGCGTCGTCAGGCGGATTAATTTAGTATAGCTGCTTATATTCTGCTTATGATATTATGCTTTGATCTGTAACTGTTTAAGGGGGTAAAACACCGTGATAAAGCAACGAACATTGAAGAATGTGATTCGTGCGACCGGTGTCGGTTTGCATAGTGGTGAGATGGTATATCTGACCCTGCGACCTGCCGCCCCTAATACAGGCATTATTTTTCGTAGAGTGGATCTGGACCCGGTTGTCGAGATTCAGGCAAAAGCTGAGAATGTGGGTGAAACCGCTCTATCGACCACGCTGATTGAACATGGTCAACGTGTTTCAACAGTGGAGCATTTATTATCTGCATTTGCCGGCTTAGGTATTGATAATGCTTATATTGACCTGAATGCAGCTGAAGTACCCATTATGGACGGCAGTGCCGGTCCCTTTGTGTTTTTGGTGCAGTCGGCAGGTATTGAAGAGCAGAATGTGGCTAAACAGTTCATCCGCATCAAAAAACCAGTTGTGATGGAAGACGGTGATAAATGGGCGAAATTTGAACCATTTGATGGTTTTAAAGTGTCATTTACTATCGATTTCGAGCATCCTGCATTTACTGGACGACCTCAACAAGTCGATGTTGATTTCTCCTCCACATCGTTTGTTCGTGAAGTCAGTCGTGCACGCACATTTGGTTTTATGAAAGATATCGAAAAGTTACGCGAAAACAATCTGGCATTAGGTGGCAGTATGGATAATGCCATCGTGGTTGATGATTACCGTGTGTTGAATGAAGATGGCTTACGTTATGAAGATGAATTTGTTCGTCATAAAGTGCTGGATGCCATCGGTGATTTGTATTTGCTGGGACACAGTCTGATTGGTGCTTTCAAAGGCCATAAGTCAGGACATGAGGTGAATAACAAATTATTACGGAAATTATTAGCTCAGGAAGATGCCTGGGAGTTGGTCAGCTTCGAAGACGATAAAGATGCCCCCATTCTTTTCAGTCGACCTGCTGCCTCAATTTCAAGCTAATTTTTCTGATTGGATTGACGTTTAGCGAGTTTATTCAAGGCGGCCTTTAATGGGCCGTCTTGCATTTCAGCGGCAGTACTTGTTAGAAGTTCTGCCGTTTCAGTTGATACACGGAGCGTATTCGGATTCATTTTCGATTTAAGCGGTTCGCTTTGTGGTCTGACCTTGACCTCCAGTTTTTTTACTGGATTCGGTAAATGCGCTGATAAGGTTTTACAAATAAAGGCAGCCTGAAAGCGCAATAAACTCGCATAATTGGCTTTATCAGTGAGAATGATGATTTTATCTTCCGTGATGTTTGCCAATGTGCAATGATTACTAAATTTTAAAGGCAGGCTTTTTTGTAAAATGGTGTTAAGCTTGTTCAGTTTTTGGGCGCGAATTGATAACCATTTCATCTGGTTATCGTTTTGATAGAGTTGACCAATGCGCTCAGGTTTTTTTGACATATTATTTTAAGTGACTGAAAAAGGATAACAATGCAGGTTATCATTATATCCTCAAACAGCAAGACCCATAAGCATTGGCATTTAACGCGATCCAGTTTGTTCGTGCTGATGCTGATGCTGACATGCCTTATTAGTGTTAGTAGCTATAGCCTGGCGAAATGGCTCTATACAGACCGCATAACAGAAAATCTCCAGCCTGTCCCCGTTCCTACTCTCTCTTCTAGTTCAAATCCCATCGATACCACTCAGAACCTGGACGAAAATCAAGAAGAAAATTTACAAGATTTTTATGCCAAACAGCTCGGTGGTTTACAGGCAGAAACTATACGTTTGAAAATGTTCAGTGAGCGTCTGGCGCAAATTGCAGGCTTTGAGACAGAAGACTTTTCTTTAGATGAGCATCCTGGTCAAGGTGGTATTGAACATGATGGCTCGCCTCTTAATAGTGAGGCACTGGAAAGAGGTATCCAACAGCTATCAAGTCAATTACGTGGTCAGAGTGATACATTAAATGCCCTTGAAGAGTATCTCATCACAAAAGAAAATATTGCGGCAGGTATTCCTGAAGGTAAACCGGTTAAAAATGGCTGGGTGTCATCATTTTATGGCAATCGTATCGACCCGTTTAATGGTAAAAAAACCTTCCATGAAGGTATCGACATTGCCGGCAAAGAAGGCAGTCCAGTCATGGCTGTAGCCGATGGTATTGTCAGCTGGGTGGGTGATCGTGGCGGTTATGGTGGCTTAGTCGAAGTCGACCATGGTAACGGCTATGTCACACGATATGCCCACAATAAAACAATAAAGGTGAGTAAGGGCGAGCGCGTCAGTAAGGGTGAAGTGGTGGCGCTGATGGGATCGACAGGGCGGTCAACCGGCCCACACGTTCACTACGAAGTCTTACGTGACGGCCAACATATCAATCCTTATAGTTTTATCAAGTAAATTCTTTTGAGCTCTTGTTTTATTTGTGGGAAGTCTCCACATGAAACAATGTGATCTACAAACACTGACTTTGTCCGCGTTATAATCACAAGTTTATTACTTTTATCGGTGTTCACGCCGTAATCAACACAGTTTAAGGCGAAAAAATGGTTAGCAAGTTTTTCAGTAAAATTTTTGGTAGTCGTAACGAGCGCGTATTGAAAAAAATGCGTAAGACGATAGATGAGATTGCCAAGTTTGAAACAGAAATAGAACAACTTGATGACCCGGCGTTACAAGCCAAAACTGAGGCATTTAAACAGCGTCTTGCTGATGGCCAAACTATCGATGACATATTGACCGAAGCTTTTGCCGTTGTTCGTGAAGCCAGTAAACGTGTTCTCGGCATGCGTCACTTCGATGTCCAATTAATCGGTGGCATGGTGTTGAATGATGGCAAAGTCGCTGAAATGAAAACCGGTGAAGGTAAAACACTTGTTGCGACATTGGCTGTCTATTTGAATGCACTTGAAGGTAAAGGTGTTCACGTCATCACGGTTAATGATTACCTGGCAAAACGTGACGCCACGCAAATGGGTAAACTATATGGATTCCTTGGCCTGACAACAGGCGTTATTGTTGGCGGTCTGGGTAATGATGAACGTCGTGAAGCCTATAATTGTGATATCACCTATGGCACCAATAATGAATTTGGTTTCGATTATCTTCGTGACAATATGGCGTTTCGTTTGGAAGAGAGAGTCCAGCGTGAATTAAATTTTGCTGTCATCGATGAGGTTGACTCTATTCTGATTGACGAAGCCAGAACACCGCTGATCATTTCTGGGCCAGCAGAAGACAGTTCAGAGTTATATCAAAAAATTAATACGCTTATCCCTAGCTTGAGCAAACAAGAAGGTGAGGGCGATGACGTTACCGTAGAAGGTGACTACACACTAGACGAAAAAAATAAGCAGGTTCACTTTACCGAGTCCGGTCATGAAAAAATTGAGTCGATGCTCACTGATATCGGTTTGTTATCAGCTGATGCCAGCTTATATGATGCGGCCAATATTGGTTTAATGCACCACGTCACCGCTGCGTTACGTGCGCATGTCTTGTTCCAACGCGACGTGGACTACATTGTTCAGGATAACCAAATTGTCATTGTCGATGAATTCACCGGAAGAAGCATGCCCGGTCGTCGTTGGTCTGAAGGCTTACACCAAGCGGTTGAAGCCAAAGAAAATGTGAAGATTCAAAACGAGAATCAAACCTTAGCCTCTATCACTTTCCAGAACTATTTCCGTCTGTATTCTAAATTATCGGGCATGACAGGTACTGCGGATACTGAAGCTTACGAGCTGCAATCCATTTATGGCCTGGAAGTTGTGGTCATTCCGACCCACAAAGAAATGCAACGTAAAGATGAAGCAGACCGTATTTATCTCACCGCAAAAGAAAAATACGATGCCATTCTGGAAGATGTGAAAGATTGTGTGAAGCGTGGACAACCTGTCCTGGTAGGGACAGCGTCTATTGAAAGCTCAGAATATCTCCATAGCCTGCTTAAAAAGGCCAAAATTCCACACGAAGTGCTCAACGCTAAATTCCACGAAAAAGAAGCACACATTATTGCGAATGCAGGTATGCCTTCAGCGGTAACGATTGCCACCAATATGGCTGGTCGTGGTACCGATATTGTGCTCGGCGGTAGTTTAGATGCTGAGTTAGATGGTTTGCCAGAAGATACAAGTGACGAACAAAAACAAACCATCCGCCAAGCGTGGATGAACCGTCATGAAGCGGTATTAGCAGCAGGTGGTTTGCATATCATTGGTACTGAGCGTCATGAGTCTCGTCGTATTGATAATCAACTTCGTGGCCGTTCCGGTCGTCAGGGTGACCCTGGATCAACACGCTTTTATCTGTCTCTTGAAGATAATCTGATGCGTATTTTTGCTTCAGACCGGATGGCTGGACTGATGCAGAAATTAGGCATGGAAGAGGGGGAAGCTATTGAACACCCTTGGGTATCACGTGCCATTGAAAATGCCCAACGCAAAGTGGAAGGGCACAACTTCGATATTCGTAAACAATTGCTCGAATTTGATGATGTCGCCAACGATCAACGTAAGGTTGTTTACGAGCAGCGTAATGAGCTGATGGCTGCAGACGATGTGTCAGAGACCATCTCATCAATGCGCAGCACGGTGATTAATGATGTTATCAGTATGTATATTCCACCTAATAGTATTGATGAACAGTGGGATATTTCTGGCTTAGAGGAAGCACTCAGAGAAGAGTTTGCTCTTGAAGCGCCTGTAGCCGAATGGTTAGAAAATGATGACTCTTTACATGAAGAGTCATTAAGAGAACGTATCGTAGAAGAAGCAGAGAAGGCATACCAACAAAAAGAAGAAGCCGTTGGCTCAGAATTAATGCGTCACTTTGAAAAAGCCATCATGTTACAAACGCTGGACTCCCAATGGAAAGACCATCTGGCCCAGATGGATTATTTACGTACAGGGATTAATCTACGTGGCTACGCACAGAAAGATCCTAAGCAGGAATATAAACGTGAATCGTTCAGCCTATTCAAAGCGATGCTTGACAATATTAAGCATGAAGTCATTAAACTCATCTCTCGCGTACAGATCAGAGCTGAAGAAGATGTGGAAGCGGTTGAAGAACAGCGCCGTCAGACAGCTGAAATGGAATATCAACACGAGCAGGCTCAACAACTAGCCAGTGAAGAGAATCAAGAAGAAGATCTTGCTGCTCATCAACCTTATACTCGTGATGGTAGTAAAATCGGTCGTAACGATCCATGCCCATGTGGCAGTGGTAAAAAATTCAAACAATGTCATGGAGCTATTCGTTAATGGCAGTCAATTTGTCAGCATCTAGGGCGGAGGATTTACTGGCCATTGATGGTATTCGTCTTGCCACGGCTAGTGCAGGAATAAAAAAGCCAGGCAGACAAGACGTTGTATTGATAGAACTCGCCGAAGGCACACAAACAGCCGCGGTTTATACAACGAATGCTTTTTGTGCTGCCCCTGTCATTGTGGCGAAACAGCATCAAGCAGCTGAAGCGACACGATATTTATTAATTAATTCTGGCAATGCTAACGCCGGTACTGGTGAAGCTGGCCTGGTTGCAGCTAAAGCGTGTTGTCAGTCTGTAGCAGAAGTCGCTGGGGTCAATGAAGCGAATGTTTTACCATTCTCTACAGGTGTAATAGGTCAACCATTACCTGTCGATAAGATCCGTGCCGTTTTGGCTGATACCTATGATGGTCTAACAGCTGATAACTGGTTAGCCGCTGCTCAAGGCATTATGACAACAGATACGCTCGCTAAGGCGAAGTCTGTGCAAGTTGAATTAGCTGGCAAAACCGTTACGATAACCGGTATATCTAAAGGATCCGGCATGATTCGACCTGATATGGCCACGATGCTGGCTTATATCGCGACTGATGCCAATGTGGATTATGCTGTTTTAACCACCATGTTAAACAACGCCATGAATCATTCTTTCAACCGCATCACGGTGGATGGTGATACCTCTACAAATGATGCGTGCGTGCTAATGGCCACGGGCCAGGCAGGCAACGCAAAGATTACTCAGATTACCTCAGAAGAAGGCGAAGCCTTGCAAAAGGCGCTGAATGATATTTGTTGTTATCTGGCGCAAGCTATCGTACGTGATGGTGAAGGTGCGACCAAGTTTATTACCATTAATGTAGAGCAAGGACAAAGCCAGGAAGAATGCCGCCAGGTGGCCTATACCATTGCCCATTCACCATTAGTCAAAACAGCACTGTTTGCTTCTGATCCAAATTGGGGAAGAATCCTTGCGGCAGTGGGACGTAGCGGTTTAGCTGATTTTGATTTATCAGGTGTGTCTATTTTTATTAATGATGTCTGTATCGTTAAGTCCGGCCAGCCTGATCCAGATTATACTGAAGAGAAAGGGCAGGCTGTCATGGCCGAGTC
>NZ_DIAC01000095.1:9155-13107 GCF_002414625.1 Methylophaga sp. UBA5088
CTTACCATCACGGTGAAATTGAACCGTGGTGCTGCACATGATCAAGTTTGGACATGTGACTTTTCGTATGACTATGTGAAAATAAACGCAGAGTATCGCACTTAAGCTAGAGCTATCCATGAGCGACAATACCATTACCACCCTAAGTGAGTTCTTAGAGCAGAGTGGCGCCCATTATCGTGTTTTTGATATGGGACGCAGAGTGACCAAGCTGAGTGCAAAGAAATTTACCCGCTTTGAAGCGGCTGAAGTGCCGTATCCTTATCCGTTTCAACGTACAGCCTCATTTGGCATTATTTTTTGGCATCCTCAGTTCACAGATAGACATTACGTCTGGTTTTTGAAGTTTCCGCTTGATGAGCAGGGCTTGCTGATACAAGCGGCGCGAGATGAATTTCTGGTGATGGTTCTGGATAGAGTTGGTGAGTGTTTACTCGCGGCTGCAGATGGAAATTACATAGAAGGAGCCCTAAAAGATAGCCCATACAGTTTTAATCCTCGTGAAGATCGGATGGCTGCCTTTAATGCTCAGGCCACAAAGAATCTGAGTCTGAAAGCCTCGTCATTCTATGAAGCGGCCTTTGCGTATTTTACTGGGCAAAAATCGTTCGACAGTTGGCAAGTGCTCGGCATGCAGGGTGTGGCTGATGTGGCAGTGAGAACTGATGATAGAGCGTTGACGAAAGCCATAATACAAACCCTGCCTCAATTACCGCCTCAACCTTTTCATATGTTGACGTCTTTTATGGAAAATGCAGAGCCCGCTAATAATCTGGTCGAAGCACTACAGTGGCGATTGAAGAATGAGTTGGAACAGAATCAGCCTGATATGGCAGAAATTTGTGCCTGCCTAAGGGCTGTGTCTAATAGTTCTGCTCAGGGCATAGTTGAAAGTATGGTCAAGCAAGTGCTTTGTTCAGACATCAGCCGCCATATCGAAGTCCTAGCCGTTATCGCTGGTCGCTGTTGGAAAGTGCTTGAAGAGCCTGAACTGTGTCAGCTCTATGTTGAGAGGCTCGCTATTAATGAAGCGGATTATGAAGGCTTTAGCCATATATTGGCGGACTTAATGTATATGCCTGCCATGCGAGACAAGGTTATGTCTGCTTTACGTAACCCAAATCGCTCAGCTGAGTTGACGCAGCAAGTCGGAAAGATGTTTGGTTAAGAAGCTTAAGCGGACAAAGCAGGAAATAAACCTTTCAAACCATTGGCAATAAATTCAACGGCGATGGCTGTGAGAATCAGTCCCATAATACGCGTCGCAATGTTAATACCATTGCTTGACATACGTCTTGCTATCCACGGCACAAGCAGCAATAAAATCCATAGCAGTAAGCCCAGCAGAATGATGTCCAGAGCAATCAGGCTGTAGTGAGCGACACCATGTCCTTTGTAAGCATTGATGATGACGGTACTGATGGCGCCAGGACCTGCCAGTAGGGGCATGGCGAGAGGCACGACGGCAATAGACTCACCAGACTGTTGTGCCAGTTCATGATTTTGTTTCAAGCCCTTACTGGTGTTATGTAGCATCCCTATCCCCATCAATAAGAGCAGGATACCGCCGCCAACACGAAATGAATTGATGCTGATACCAAAAAACTCTAATACCCATTGCCCGAAAAAGGCTGTCACCAGCAGAATAGTAGTCGCTGCAATAATGACGGTTCGCGCGATCTTCGCTCGTTCAGCACTACTATAGTCAGCAGTCAGGCTAATATAGATTGGAATAATGCCTAGGGGATTAACAATGGCGATTAATGACACCAGAAATTTTGTGTATTCCGTATATTCGAGCATGCTTTAGCTTAAATTCTTATCTTCAATGTCAGTCACAATGCCATCAATGGTCTTGGCATTTTTTTCTCGCCAATAGTCTTCAATCCCTTCAACGCCTTTTTTTTCAGCCCAATTATTGAGTTGTTCGCGTTCGCCCTGATAAGCATAGTAAGGGACGGCCATACCACAGGATGTTTGCACGAGCTCAATGCTGAGATCGAAGATCTGCCGTGCACCGGGAAGGGCATCAAATAAGTGATATAAGTCGCTCCATTCGGCATCATTATGATGAACCACTTTGGCAGTACCATAGAGACGCAGGATCATTGGCTTACCATGAAATGCAGTGAACATGACTGTCATTCTTGGCAATTGCTGAATATGACCAGCGGTTTCATTACCACTACCCGTGACATTTAGCCAAATCACTCTATTTGGTGTCAGTACACGCAAAGAATCCATTCCCTTAGGCGAAATATTAACCCGACTGTCTTCTGTTGCCGTGCCCACAAAGAAAATGTGCTGCTGTTGAATGAATTCGATTAAGCGATCAGATAAGGCATCAAACTTTTGTCCCATATGGTTTTTAACTCTCTGTTCTTGTCATCATTAGTTTCTGCCACTCTTGTTCCATCATGATGTCAAAATTTGTCTCAACACGGTCAAGAAAAACATGTCCTTGCAGATGATCAAATTCATGCTGAAAAACACGTGCTAGAAAATCATCATAATGCGTTTCGACCCATTCTGCATGACGCGTTTGATAACGAACCAGTATATGTGTGTGACGCGGAACTAAACCACGAATACCGGGTAAACTCAGACAACCTTCCCAATCTTTTTCTTGTGTATTTGAGGTAGTAATAATCTCTGGATTAATGACAAAAAACGCAGGTATATCAGGCGCATGCGGATAACGGGCATTAGGATGGGAAGACATGATAAAAAAACGTTGTGAGATGCCCACTTGTGGCGCTGCTATGCCCATGCCACCTTTTTCAAGAACAAATTCCATGAGCGCATCGAGTTGGGCCTGGAACTCAGGATTTAGAATATCTTCAACTTTTTCAGTTGCTTGGCGAAGCACTGGGTGCCCTAACTGAAAAATAGTGAAGTCTTTTGTCATATCAACGGGGCTTGTAAAGGATCATGTAATCGGAACCAACCAGCAATACTGTAACGATCTCGACAGCTTTTGACTACTTCATGAGGAAACTCCTCACTCAAGAAAATAACAAAACTGCCAAAATTTGGGTTGACCGTCTCAATGACAGTGTTAGTCTCAGGCGCATAAATTAACAACTGACCGCCATCTTCTTCCTGCCATTCTGGGTTGAGATAGAGCACGGTAGTTAAAACCCGATTAGATTCACCTTTAAAAGCATCCATATGTTTTTTATAAAAAGCGCCGGGTGCGTAATGTGCGTAGTGAGCTTCATAGTCAAACAAGCCCATAAACAGTCGGCGGTTTATAGCGAGCCTAAACTCTGACATTTGATCGAGATAAGCCTTATCAGTGCTATTGTCTGGGGTTAACCAACGAGTTTGATCACGTCGAACAGCGTTATTCAACTGAAAATCCTGTTCTCGTCCAATACCTGCGCGTTTGAAATCATCATCATCTAAATTCATGACACGCTGATGAAGGGCATGATTAAGATTAGCGTGAAGAAGTTGTGGAAGAACACAGTAGCCGCGATCGGCGATGGTATCGGCGATAAGATCGTACGCTGACTCAGTAGGTTGTAGTAGTGGCTTCAAGCATGGAATCTCCAAACGGACAAATAAAACCAGACCAATTACTTAGATGGAGTGCTGTTAGTCGGGTGACCTGCTGGTTCCATTGAGGTAAGGGGTTGAACAGGTTGCAAAATTTAGCAAATTTTTGTTGAGTAGGTATGTTTTTTTTACTTACTAGCCGAAAAACCAATAGGCGACAGTGATAGCCGCCAAAATACCGGCTACATCTGCGGCGAGTCCACAGCCGATAGCATGACGGATGTGCTTGATACCAACAGAGCCAAAATAGACTGCTAAAACATAAAAGGTGGTTTCAGTACTTCCCTGAACAATAGCCGAAAGTCGTCCGGAAAATGAGTCTGCACCATAGGCTTGCATCGTATCGACCATCATTGCTCGTGCGCCGCTGCCACTAAAAGGCTTCATCAAT
>NZ_DIAC01000095.1:13248-15567 GCF_002414625.1 Methylophaga sp. UBA5088
AAAGGCTTCATCAATGCGGTGGGTAAGGCTTCTATAAAGCGGTCATCTAAACCCAGGCTCAAAATAATATAGCGTAAGCCTTCAGCAAGCATATCCATAGCACCGCTGGCGCGAAATACACCAATAGCTACGAGCATAGCTACCAGATAGGGAATAATGGTGATGGCTGTTTCAAACCCTTCTTTTGCCCCATCAACAAAGGCATCGTAAGCATTGATCCTTTTTTTCCAGGCGGCTGTGATAAATATAATGATCAAGGTAAATAAAATTAGGTTACTGATTAATGACGATTGGCTGACCATTTCTTGCTGCGGTAGATGAGAAAAATAGATGAGTAAGGCCAGCACAAACGCTGTGAAACTACCCAGATAAGCCAAAATAACACGATCCAGAAGATTAATTTTCTGTACCCATGCCACACTGAGTAAACCAACCAAAGTAGAGATATATGTGGCAATTAGAATGGGAATAAAGACATCGGTTGGGTTGGCTGCGCCCATTTGTGCACGATAAGTAAAGATGGTGACGGGAAACAAGGTGACAGCAGAGGTATTAATCACCAGAAACAGTATTTGGGCATTACTGGCAGTATCTTTGAACGGATTTAATTTCTGTAGTTCCTTCATGGCTTTGATGCCCAGCGGCGTCGCGGCATTATCCAGACCAAGTGCATTAGCAGAGATATTCATCACCATGGCCCCAATAGCTGGATGGTTTCTGGGAATATCGGGCATGAGGCGTTGAAATAATGGTGTTAAAGCCGCCGTCAGTAATTGAATAAAGCCGCTTCGCTCCCCGATTTTCATGATACCCAACCATAGTGCCAGCACACCTGTCAGCCCGAGAGAAATCTCAAAGGCGGTTTTGGCCAGTTCAAACATGGCTTGCATGAGTTGGGTGAATATTAACTGATCGCCCAGTACCAGTAATTTAAACAAGGCAACGAGAAACGCGATGAGAAAAAAAGCGATCCAGATAATATTCAGCATGCGCGTATTGTGGCATGAGTGTCTGCATTGCGGAAGTTAGTGGGAATAAAGACATAAAAAAGCCCGCTCAGTACGATTCACTTGCGGGCTCTTTTGAGTGCTTATATGGCCTTTAGTCGCGGTTAGCTTTTCTTTGCTTTTTTGCGGCTATGGCTGGACGTTTCTTGGTTTTTCCTGGCGGTCCATTTCGGCGAGGTTTTCTTTCTGATCTCGCAGATGACATATCTGCCTCAGCGCCGGGCAGACTAATCTCGAGCTGCTTATTATTAACCCAGACTTTTCTTAAATGCTGGAAAATATCTTTTGGCATACCATCAGGCAAATCAACCAGGCTGTGATCCTGATTAATCGTAATACGGCCAATCATACGACTATCCATACCAGCTTCATTGGCGATAGCACCCACGATATGCTTTGGCTCAACATTTTGTTCTACACCGACCTCGATCCGGTATGTTTTCATACCTTCTTCAGCCTGATGAGCTGCCTGACGGCGAGGACTACGTTCTGCTCTTGGTGGTCTTTCTGAACGCATACCACGTTCACCACGATTCGCTCGTTCAGGACGATCACCACGCTCAGCTCGCTCTCTAGGTTGTTTGCGTTCTGAATGGACAACAGGAGGATTTAAAGGACGACTTTTCTGTACCTGGAAGGCAAGGGCGGCCGCCATTTCAATCGGATCCGCATTATGTTCTTCTTGATACTGACGAATCAGATTTTCAAAAAAAGCGAGATCTTGAGATTCGATGGTTTCTGTCAGGTCTTGTTTAAAGGCCATAACACGACGGTCAGCAATATCTTCGCTACTAGGCAGTTGCATCCGAGTAATCGTCTGTTTAGTGGCTTTTTCAATCGCACCCAACATACGTTTTTCACGTGGAGAGACGAATAAAATCGCTTCACCTTTACGGCCTGCACGACCCGTTCTACCAATGCGGTGAACGTAAGATTCGGTGTCATAAGGAATATCGTAATTAACGACGTGGCTCATACGTTCGATATCCAGACCGCGAGCAGCCACATCGGTGGCAACCAAGATATCAATCTTGCCTGCTTTCATTCTTTCGATGGTTTTTTCACGTAGCGCCTGATTCATATCACCGTTTAGTGGTGAACTGGCGTAACCACGTGCTTCTAGCTTTTCAGATAAATCCACTGTCGAATTTTTAGTACGCACGAAGATAATCATGCCATCAAAGTCTTCAACTTCAAGAATGCGCGTCAATGCATCCAGTTTATGTAACCCGGTTACCTGCCAGTAGCGTTGTGTGATCGTATCTACGGTCGATGTTTTTGATTTGATATGCACATCAACAGGATTATTGAG
>NZ_DIAC01000095.1:15627-17918 GCF_002414625.1 Methylophaga sp. UBA5088
AATTATTGAGATAACGCTGTGCAACACGGTGTATTGGTTTAGGCATGGTGGCTGAGAATAAAGCCACCTGACGTGTTTCTGGTGTTTCTTTCAGAATGGTTTCAACATCATCAATAAAGCCCATGCGCAGCATTTCATCAGCTTCATCCAGCACCAGTGCTTTCAAATCTTCGAGGGGTAATTTACCGCGACGAATCAAATCAAGAATACGACCAGGCGTACCGACGATAACTTGTGGGCTACGTTGTAACTGGCGTAATTGAATGCCCATGCTTTGACCACCATAAACAGGTAACACATGGAAGTTTTTCATATGACGACCATAACCTTGCATGGCTTCAGCGACTTGAATAGCTAACTCACGCGTGGGGGTGAGTACCAGAATTTGTGGTGTCTTTTGACGATCATTCAAACGACTTAATAGAGGTAGAGAAAAGGCGGCCGTTTTACCTGTACCGGTTTGGGCCTGACCCAGCAAATCACGACCTTCTAATAATGGCGTAATACTTTGGGCTTGAATCGGTGACGGTGTTTCGTAACCGGCTTCTTTGATTGCTTTGACAATAGCGGGAGCGATACCCAGCTCACTGAATGAGGGGATCGAGTCAAGTTGTTCTGTGGACATGCAAAAACCTGTGAATGTCAGTTTTGAACGCAAAACTGAGGAGCGGGATGATAAACGGCATATTATACGATCCTGAAATGGCAAAAGATAGAAAAATCATTTGTTTAATGTGATATTGCGCATTTCTGGTAATGTCGGGTTTTAGGTTTTATGATGGAAATTCAAATGACTTTCTGACAGTGAGGAGACAGAGATGAGTGAACATACCTATAAACTGATTGAATTAACCGGTAGTTCAAGTGAAAGTTCCGATCAGGCGATTCAAAATGCCATCAAAAAAGCCGGTGAAACGGTCAAACATATGCACTGGTTCGAAGTGATTGAAACCCGTGGTTATATTGAAAATGATGGTGTGAAATACTGGCAGGTCACCATCAAAGTTGGGTTTAGAATCGAAGATTAAATATCGCTCCTCAAAGGACTATCATGTCAAATACAACCCAGACCGATGTCATTATTATCGGGGCAGGTACCGCAGGTTTAGCCGCGCTCAAGCAAGTGCAGAAGAAAACGGATGCGTTTTTGTTAATTAACGAAGGTGAATATGGCACCACCTGTGCCCGAGTTGGCTGTATGCCATCCAAGCTGCTTATTGAAGCGGCAAATGCTTATCACCGTCGTCATACTTTTGCTGAGTTTGGTATCCAGAATGCGGAACAACTCAGTATTGATATACCGGCGGTATTACGCCGGCTGCGTCACATAAGAGATTATTTTGTTTCCAGTACGTTAAAGTCGATCAGTGAGGTAGAGGATAAGGTGATTACCGGTCGAGCCACGCTCACAGGGCCCAACACTGTCAGAGTGAACGATGATGTGTATACCGCCAAAAAGATCATTATCGCCACTGGCTCCAGACCTGTACTACCGCCTGAGTGGGAGCAAATAGGCAACAATAAAATTCTCACCACCAATATCTTGTTTGAACAAACTGATTTAAAGCCCAGGATCGCTGTTATAGGTCTGGGGGCTATTGGTATTGAAATGGCTCAGGCTCTGTCACGATTGGGTATCGAAGTCACGGCATTTGGCGCAGAGTCTATGTTGGCGGGACTGACAGATAAAAAGGTCAGTGAGGCATTGCACGAAACACTGGCTAAAGAGTTTACGCTCTACACAGAAACTGAAGCGGATTTAGAGGAGACTGAAAACGGGGTCAAAGTCATCACTCAGAAAAGTGAATTGGAAGTGGATCAAGTGCTGGTAGCAGTGGGGAGACGCCCCAATCTGGATGGCATGGGACTGAATAAACTGGATGTCAGCCTCGATGACAAGGGGATGCCAGACATTAATCCGAATACGACTCAAATAGAAGGCTCAGCGGTATTTATCGCTGGTGATGCGGCGGCCGATAAAATGTTATTACACGAAGTGGCTGATGAAGGGCGTATCGCAGGGCATAACGTATTGAGTGAACGTGTAGAAGCCTATTGTCGTCGTATACCACTCAGTATTGTATTCAGTGAACCAAGCTGCGCTGTGGTGGGCACTGCTTTGCAACAAATTGATCAGCAGACAATCGTCATTGGGGAAGCGAGCTTTACAGATCAGGGAAGGGCGCGGGCTGCACAACGAAATCAGGGAGTGATGCGGGTTTACTTGGATAAATCATCTGGAAAGATTGTGGGGGCAGAAATGGCTTGTTCTGCGGCTGAGCACATGGCTC
>NZ_DIAC01000095.1:18020-27767 GCF_002414625.1 Methylophaga sp. UBA5088
ATGCGGCTGAGCACATGGCTCATACGCTGGCTTTGGCCATCAGTCAGGAATTGACTGCAACCGAAGTGCTGTCGATGCCAATTTATCATCCGGTACTGGAAGAGGGGATGCGAACAGCTTTGCGTGATGCGAATAAGAAAATACAAACATCACACAGTTTTGACTTATCCCGTTGTGATGCCTTCCAGGCCGAAGCCTTAGATTAATTCAGGCTGGGGGCTTACGCTCCCAGCCTTATGGCTATTTTGCTGAATTAATTTGTTACACCCAGACTTTTTAAATACTCATCATAGCTACCACGGAAGTCCGTAATACCATCGGCTTCCATATCAAAGACGCGTGTCGCGAGTGAAGAGACAAATTCACGATCATGACTGACAAAGATCAGCGTGCCTTCAAATTGTTCTAAAGCCATATTCAACGATTCAATTGATTCCATATCCATATGGTTCGTGGGTTCGTCCATGACCAGAATATTCGGACGTTGCAGAATCAATTTACCGAATAACATCCGACCTTTTTCACCACCAGATAACACATTGGCTTTTTTGTCGATGGTGTGGCCCGAGAATAATAAGCGACCCAGAGTGCCCCTGATGACTTGTTCATCGTCTTCAGGTCCGGCCCATTGAGACATCCATTCAAACAGGGTCAAATCATCTTTAAATAGATGATCATGATCCTGCGCGTAATAACCAATATTGGCATTCTCTGACCATTTCACTTCACCTGATTTAGGTGGAAGCTCACCTACCAGGGTTTTGACTAAACTGGTTTTACCAATACCATTGGGGCCGATAATGGCAATTTTCTCACCAACTTCAGTCATAAAGCTAAAGTCTTTAAATAATGAGGTTTCATCCGTTTCATAAAACTGGGTGATTTTGCTGACTTCTAATGCATTACGAAATAGCTTCTTGTCCTGCTCAAAACGAATAAATGGATTGACCCGGCTGGAAGGTTTGATATCTTCCAACTGAATTTTCTCCATTTGTTTCTGGCGAGAAGTGGCTTGTTTCGCTTTGGATGCGTTCGCAGAGAAGCGAGCAACGAAGCCCTGAAGTTCTTTAATCTGCGCTTTTTTCTTTGCATTATCCGCCATCAAACGTTCACGAGCCTGTGTCGATGCCAGCATATATTCGTCATAGTTACCTGGATAGATTCGCAGTTCACCATAGTCCATGTCGGCCATATGTGTACAAATACTGTTCAGGAAATGGCGGTCATGCGAAATGATAATCATGGTACTGTTACGCTGATTAAGTGTGTCTTCCAACCAGCGGATTGTGTTGATATCCAGATGGTTAGTCGGCTCGTCAAGCAGCATGATATCCGGGTCAGCAAACAGCACTTGTGCCAGTAAAATACGGAGTTTCCAACCTGGTGCGATTTCACTCATCGGGCCGTAGTGCTGTTCAACAGGAATGCCGACACCCAGTAATAGTTCACCGGCACGTGATTCAGCGGTGTAACCATCCATTTCTGCATACTGACCTTCCAGTTCAGCGACTTTGAGACCGTCTTCTTCACTCATTTCTGGCAGGTTATAAATGCGGTCACGCTCAATGTGGACTTCGTATAACTCAGGTTGTCCCATGATTACCACATCAATGACGCGTTGATCTTCATACGCGAACTGATCCTGCTTTAATACGGCAAATGATTCATTCACGTCACGCATAACCGTGCCTGAGGTAGGCTCAAGTTGTTTAGCGAGAATTTTCATAAAGGTGGACTTACCACAACCATTAGCGCCAATGAGACCATAACGGTTGCCGTCACCAAATTTGACGGACACATTTTCAAATAGGGGTTTAGCACCAAATTGCATGGTGATATTTGCAGTACTGAGCAAGGGAATATCCTGTTATCTGATTGCGACAAGAATGACGCTGAAAAAAAGCGCCATTATACAGATTGTTAGCGTGTAGCGATAAGGGCTAATTTCGCCTGTCGGCTGAGTTTTTTTATAGCTGCTTCACGTTTAGAAGCTTGACTGCGATCAGGCTGTGTTTCCTGGTAGACAATCTTTTTTGCCTGACTGGTGTGAAAAAAACGCGCACCAGCTTTGCCGGCTTGATGCTCTTGAAATCGGCGCGATAAATCAGTGGTGATACCGGTATAGAGATGACCGTTATCTGCCTCGATGATATAAACCGTCCATTCAGTTTTGGTCGTCAAAATCGAGTGCTACCGAATTAATACAATAACGAAGCCCTGTCGGTGCCGGACCATCGTCGAAGATATGACCTAAGTGTGCATCACAGTGTTGACAGCGTACTTCTGTTCGGTCCATGCCATGACTGTGATCGGCCAGATGGTTGACCACGCCATGAGATATCTGAGCAGAAAAACTTGGCCAGCCGCAACCAGAATCGAATTTATTTTCAGACGAAAACAAGGCTTGTTTACAGCAGGTACATCTATAGACGCCTTGATCATCATGATCGACGTAGATGCCAGAGAATGCGGGTTCTGTGCCAGACTGACGCGTTACATAAAATTGATCTTCGCTCAGTTCTTCACGCCATTCAGCGTCAGATTTTATCAGTTTGTCGGGCATTTTTTGTCAAAGTTGTACCTAGAAAAAATAACATTGTAGGCAAAACACGTAGAAAAATCAGCTCAAAGGGATTTTTTGAAAGCCATCGACGGGGAGTGACTGAAAAAAAGTTGCCAGCCAAAAGACTGGCAACAAACTCGGTTTTCAGATTTAAGAGAGAGGGAGTAGGTCGGCCTTTGTTGTCACAAATTCCTATCAACTCCATCGGTTAATAATGATAATGATTATCATTTAAATTAGCAAGTAGTTTTTTGAAATTAATTGGAGGTTTAGTATTTCTCTATTTAAGTCAGTTGCTTAACTCATAGAAAAAGATCATATTTTTTGTTTAGGCAGCGTTGTTAGGCTACAAATCAGCGTCATTTCTCTGCTCCGTGTGTTCATGAGTCCTTTACATGCTTTTACATAGGTTTACTTTTTCCTGTCTATTATCAATAAGTTAATAGAAATATAGTGTGAGATAACTAAGTGACATAGCTTTAAAGCTATCGTCACCCTTAAAAAGGATAAGGGTAAAGTTATGGCTATAAACGGTCTATCTAATAATCTGCATTATCAATATTCAAGGTCAACGAATATAACTGAGAAGGCCAATGCTATTTATGCAAAGTTGAATGAAGAAGAGCAAAGCTTTCTTGATAAAGACACGATAGAAAAAGCGCTTCAGCAGATAGCGGAAAGTCGAGCCAATAACAATAAATCTTCTTTTCCATTGCAAAATGATGCCAACGAAATAATAGATGGCCAAGGCGTAATTCCTAATAAGCAATATGAACTCGCTAATGAGCTAGCTATACGAATACAGGCGAATGATGGCAAGCCAGAAAAACGGCCTCAAGCATACAATCTTCGTGTTGATGATGTCGGTGTGTTGGTGAGTGATGTCGATACAATTAATCAGAAACCCAAAGCGACGAGTTCAGCTCAAATAAACGATAAAGAAGCGTTAAGCCTTGAAACTAATGTTAAACGCCATGTTTCTTTAACCGCCTAAAACGGATTATTTTTTATAGGGTAGTTCGACCTCAACTCGAAGACCACCTTCCTGCCTGTTAGCTGCTTTAATTTCACCATGATGTGCACTCACCGCTCGATACGCGATAGCCAAACCTAAACCTATACTGTCATTTCTATGTGTGAGCTGTCCCCGGAAGAAGGGTTTGAATATGGATTCAATATCGGCTTCTGCAACACCAGGACCATTGTCTTCGATCACAATACATAAACGTTGCTTTATGCTGTCCGTTGTTACACACAGAGTGATCTCTGCATTTTCAGGAGAGAACTTAATAGCATTTCTCAGAATATTTTCGATAGCTCTGTGTATCAATTCACTTCTTACCGTAATAAAAATATCTTCAGCAATCGTGTAATGAATTGTTATCTGTTTACTACTGGCTTCAAAACGGGCATCACTGATAATTTCATCCAGCAGATCATTCAGGCTAATCTCCACATGAACATTATCCGTTACCCCGGTTTCTAAACGAGACAAAACCAGTAACTCGCCGACCAGATCGCTCATGCGTTGTGATTCCCGCTCTATACGATTCAATATTTCTGGCGTTTTCTCTGGTTGTTGTTCAGCAATACCAATGGCCGCTTGCATTCTCGCCAGTGGTGAACGAAGTTCATGTGAGACATCGTGTAAAAGGCGTTGTTGTGCTGACATTAGATGACTAATCTTTCCGGCCATATCATCAAAATTCTGGCCCAGTTCCACCAACTCATCTCGTCGATGACCCATTTTGTTGCCTATGCGGGTGTTAAGTTGGCCCTCTGCTAACTTTGAGAAAGACTGTCTCAGCAATCCGATGGGCTTGGTAAAGTACCAGGCCAGCAACGCGCTAAAAAAAATCGCTGCAATCAAACCAGAGCCAATCAATAAAACGAGTGGATAGGGCACGGTTTCAGAGGGGGGAGGGGGAATGCGCCTGGTTTCAAAGGGTGGTGTTGGAAAAGGTTCATTGAGCATGGGAGCTGGCCCAAACTCACGTCGCTCATGCGGTGGCCCGATAAAGAGTGTTTCTGATACCCCGCGTTTTATTGGCGAGAAAAAGAGTAATGCATTATTTTCTTTATCAGAAACGTAGCGGATGGCGAGGGGGAACTCCCCCTGCAGAAATAATGCTCGCGCGTAGCCCACAACTTTGGGATCGATAGAGCGACCCAGCACATCATTCCCCTTATCATCGATGGCATAGACGTCTGGAAATGGTGCATGATGCGCTTTTTCCAAGAAAGTAATTAATGCAGTCTTACCACCATAGCTGAAAATTTCGGCGGCGACTGAGACAAAAGCATGCGCATCAACATCGATTTCCGGATCGGTTTTATTGGCTTGTTCCTGTATGGATTTATGATGTAACCAAACGACCGTTCCCACGCTGAGTCCGGCTAATAATAACGCCAGCCAGAACACAGTAAAGAATTTCCAGAATAACTTACTCATCCTAATGATTATTCCCGAATGAATTGATAACCTTTGCCTCTTATTGTCTGAATATAGGACTGTCCGTCTTGCTGATTGCCCAGTTTCTGACGAATGCTGCTCATATGCACATCAATACTACGGTCAAACCGCACCAATGGCCGACCCAGTGCGCGTTGAGATAGTTCATCTTTGCTGACAACTTGACCAGCTTTACGCACCAATGCTTCGAGTAGGTTAAATTCAGTACTGGTCAACTCCAGTGGCTTTTCAAACCACAAGGCCTGTCGTTTTTGAGCACTCAGTTGAAGAGGACCTATTTGAATATCCTGTGACTGCATATCCACCATAACAGCATCCATTCGCCGAAGAATCGCACGAATACGAGCAACGAGCTCTCTTGGTGTGCAGGGTTTGGGCACATAATCATCAGCACCAGACTCCAGGCCGATAATACGATCAATATCATCACCCTTCGCGGTGAACATCAGTACCGGAATCAGACTTTTCTGACGAATTTGTAGCAGGATTTCTGTGCCTGAAATATCTGGCAACATCATATCCAGAATAATCAAGTCAAACGAGCCACTGAGCGCCATTTCCAAACCAACTTTACCGGTTAAGCTACTTTTCACCTGAAACTGTTCTTGCTCCAGATACTCCTCAAATAATTCAACCAATTCAGCATCATCGTCAATGATGAGTACATTCGCCACAGTCAACTCCTTATTCTGTTGATGCTGCCATCATAGAGTGTACTGAATGATGGCTCCAGCTTTAGCAAGCAATCTTTACTTGTTTTTACCTTTCTCTAACCCTCGTTAACATGCTGATGCGTGATACTGGCTCTCAAGTTCAAAGTGATTGGCCTGAAAGTAGGTTAAAGACAATGATAAAGAAAATAATTTTACTGATGATTATTCTGCCAGTTGTTGCCATCGCTAATCCTATGAATGGCGAGGCCAATCACATAAAACATCATGAAGTGCCGTTGATGCATCCAAACATGCAACACAAACCAAAGCCTGATGATGTGGGCTTTTTCTTACACGATCTCAATTTAACTCCGGCTCAAAATTCAAAAATTTTAATGTTGCTCGAAAAAGAGTGCGACTTAATGGAGGAGGATCGAGAGAAAGCACGACAAGTCAGACGCCGTATTCAAGAAATGGCATTGTCTGATGATTTTGATAAGCACAAGCTGGAAAAATTAATTGATCAATCCTTGGTCATTCACAAACGTTATGCGTTAACAAAGGCTCAGTTTTCTCATGAGCTATTTGAAGTGCTTACCGAGCAACAACGCCAAGCATTAAAACTTAAGATGCTGAATTTTAATGCACCTTTTCCCGGCTAGAGAATATGCACGGCTCTCCCTGACCAATCCTCTCTCCCGTCCCAAGTGATGGGGAGAGCTGCTGCATTTATTTCAGTTTTGATAATTGGGTGAGGGCATACCCTTGATGATAGCCTTTTGACCGCATATTAAAATAGTACTGACAATAGGCTGAGAAATTATGAGGCGTGCCTTCGGTTGGTAAGTGGGTAAACATATCAATCAGGCTAACAGCGCTCTCTTCGATACCTATTTCTAACAACATGTCTTCCAGCTGTACCGCTCTGTTGGCAATCATGCGTGGACTTTCACGGAAGTGTTGTGAGGCATGCTTCAAAATTTCAACCCGATGGTCACGATCTGTCACTTCACCTCTCAATGCGGCGGCACTGCGTAAAATAAGCCAGTCTTGAGGTGTCAGATCATCGTAGGCTTCCAACCATTGGGGTATATCCTCTTTTTCTAGTGGTGATGGCACTGTCGTATCAGAAGCACTCAGGTCATAGTCTTCTTCATTGTTGTCACAGGCGCTTAGTAGCCCAATCATAAAAAGACTGATGAGGATGTGTAAATGTGTTCTCACGAAGGTGACACCTGTAATAAACAATACACATAGGCTAGCATCAGGGAGATGATGACCCTATCGGATATTCTCCTGTTTTATTTAAGGAAAAACTTCTTGTATCGCATTTATCCTGTGAAAGCTGTTTTACAGTCAATAACATTCGGTATCATACCTTGAGTTTTTTGTAAGGAATAAACATGGTTCTGGAACATGCGCCCAGCTGGCTGACCGTTTTGGCGTCAGAATTTGAAGCACCTTATATGCAAAATCTGAAGACGTTTTTACGTCAGCAAAAAGATCAGCATAAAAAAATCTATCCTCATTCCGCTGATTGGTTTCATGCTTTAGAAACCACCCCACTTGATGAGGTAAAAGTCGTCATCCTCGGACAGGATCCTTACCATCAGCCAGGTCAGGCTCATGGCTTATGCTTTTCGGTCAAACCCGGTGTCAAAGTGCCGCCATCACTGGTGAATATTTATAAAGAGCTAGAGGCCGATCTCGGTGTGATGCCTGTCAAACATGGCTATCTGGAGTCGTGGGCGAAGCAGGGAGTCTTGTTACTCAATGCGGTATTAACCGTCGAAGATTCAAATGCCAATGCCCATCAAGGTAAAGGCTGGGAACAGTTCACTGATAAAGTCATCGAAACCATAAATGCACAACGTGAAAATGTCGTGTTTATGTTGTGGGGTAGCTACGCGCAGAAAAAAGGTAGCGTGATTGACCCGCAGAAACATCTGGTTTTAAAAGCACCTCACCCGTCGCCATTATCTGCGCATCGCGGCTTTCTTGGCTGTCGTCATTTCAGCCAGGCGAATGACTATCTGACACAACATGGGCTATCACCCATAAACTGGCAGTTACCCGAGACCGCATCGTAAGAAATTCTGCTAGACAGGCCCGGGCCTTGATACAATTCGTGCCATGATAAAGTTCAATCAAGTCTCTCTTCGTCGCGGCACGCAATTACTGTTTGAATCAGCCAATCTTATTGTTCACCCCGGACAGCGGGTTGGTCTGACCGGTGCAAACGGTACCGGTAAATCCAGTTTGTTTGCGATGTTACGTCAACAACTTCATGCCGATACCGGTGAGGTGTCGATTCCTGATGTCTGGACCATCGCTCATGTGGCCCAGGAAACACCGGCCGTGGACACTTCTGCACTGGATTATGTGCTCGAAGGTGATGCCGAGTTAACTGAATTGAACCAACAACTGGCTGGAGCAGAAGCCAATCATGATGGTCACCTAGTCAGCGTGTTACACGATAAATTGGCCGCGATTGATGCCTACACAGCAAATAGCCGTGCAGGCAAACTGTTACATGGCTTGGGTTTTACGGCTGAGCAAGAGAGCTGGCCTGTTACCGCTTTCTCAGGTGGCTGGCGAATGCGACTCAATCTGGCACAAGCATTAATGTGCCGTTCTGATTTATTACTCCTGGACGAGCCAACTAACCATCTGGATTTAGAGGCCGTTTATTGGCTGGAAGAATGGTTGCGAGCATACCCTGGCACGTTAATCGTGATTTCGCATGACCGTGATTTTTTGGATCGGGTCGTCACACATATCGCGCACATTGAACAACAGCGTGTAAAACTATACACCGGTAGCTACTCAGACTTTGAACTGGCTCGAGCTGAACATCTAGCAAATCAACAAGCAGCCCATCAAAAGCAACAGCGTGAAATTGCCCATATGCGCAGTTTTGTGACGCGCTTTAAGGCCAAAGCAACAAAAGCTCGACAAGCCCAGAGCCGTATTAAAGCGCTGGAGCGAATGGAATTAATCGCACCAGCCCATGTGGATTCACCGTTTCATTTTGATTTTTTCCCGCCAAGTCGTCTGGCCACACCTTTGTTGGATTTAGATAAAGCGTCGGTGGGGTATTATGAAAATAAGCCTCTTATCAGCAATATCAAAATGCGGTTGGCACCGGGAGATCGAATCGGGCTGTTAGGGCCGAATGGGGCGGGTAAGTCGACATTAATTAAGCTCATTGCCGGCGTGTTAGAGCCTTTGAGCGGTAAACGTAAAGAAGGCAAAGAGATTCGCATTGGTTATTTTGCTCAGCATCAGCTGGAACAGCTAAGACCAGATGACAGTCCGTTAAAGCACATCCAACGTTTGAATAAACTGGCTTCAGAACAAGAGTGCCGAAATTTTCTCGGTGGTTTTGGTTTCCACGGTGACAAAGCATTAGAGCCGGTTGCGCCATTTTCTGGTGGTGAAAAAGCCAGATTGGTGCTCGCTATTCTGGTCTATCAGAAACCGGCCGTATTGTTACTGGATGAACCAACCAATCACCTTGATCTGGAAATGCGTTTAGCTTTGACTGTAGCCTTGCAGGATTTTGAAGGCGCACTCGTCGTTGTCTCGCATGACAGACATTTACTACGTACCGTCACCGATGATTTATGGCTGGTGTCGAATGGGCAGGCGACCGTATTTGATGGCGATTTGGATGATTATCGTCAGTGGTTATTAAATAAAGATAAACCGGAAAAAACAGCCGAGTCGTCTTCCGCGGTTAATAATAAAAAACAGGACAGACAACTCGCCGCTCAGCAACGTCAGAAGCTGCAACCGCTTCGTAACACGGTGAAAAAAGCCGAGCAGAAGATGGAGAAGCTCAATGAAGCTTTATCCTCACTAGAAATGCAACTTGCCGACACAGCACTTTATACCGATGCTAATAAGGATAAGTTAAAAGACTTATTACAACAGCAGGCGGATCTTAAAACACAGCTGGAAGAAACTGAAATGCAATGGTTTGATGCCAGCGAACAATTAGAAGCAGCACAAGCTGCTGAGGAATAACTGTGGCATTACTGTCATTAAAGCAAATC
>NZ_DIAC01000095.1:27863-28956 GCF_002414625.1 Methylophaga sp. UBA5088
CAAATCACCGTCAGTTTTGGCGGTCCAAATTTATTAAATAACGTCGATTTTCAACTCGATCGTGGTGAACGAGTGTGTTTAGTTGGTCGCAACGGTGCCGGTAAATCGACACTGATGAAATTGATTGCAGGTGAAGTCACTGCTGATTCAGGTGAAATGATCGGTATTCAGGACCTCGTCATTTCGCGTCTGGAACAAGAAGTCCCCAGTGGTACACACGGCAAAGTATTTGATGTGGTGGCGGCAGGCTTAGGACAAGTGGCGCCGCTGCTGGTGGAATATCACGATATTATTCATCAACTACAAACAGATAGCTCACAAGCTCTGTTGGATAAACTCGAAAAAGCACAGCATAAAATTGAAGCGGCCGATGGCTGGTCACTAGAGCAACGCGTCGAAACGGTTATCTCAAAATTATCTTTAGACCCTGATGCAGAATTTGATAGTTTATCTGGTGGTAAAAAACGTCGGGTGTTACTGGCACAGGCATTGGTCAAACAGCCAGATATTCTTTTGCTCGATGAGCCGACTAACCATTTGGATATCGAATCGATCACCTGGCTTGAGGGCTTTTTGAAAAGTTATGGTGGCACAGTCTTGTTTATCACCCATGATCGGACATTCCTGCAGGCATTAGCCACACGTATTGTTCAACTGGATCGTGGCAATCTGGTCAGCTTCCCTGGTGACTATGAAAACTACCTGAAAAAGCGTGAAGAGTTGCTGGCGGCAGAGGCTGAACAAAATGCGCAGTTTGATAAAAAACTGGCTCAGGAAGAAGTCTGGATTCGCCAGGGCATCAAGGCTCGTCGCACGCGTAATGAAGGCCGCGTCAGAGCTTTGGAAGCTTTGCGTAAAGAGCGTAGTCAACGACGTGAGCGTCAGGGAACAGCAAATATTCAACTGCAGGAAGCTGACAGAAGCGGCAAGCTGGTATTAGAGGCTGAACATATTGGCCAAAGTTATGATGGCAAAATGTTGTTTGACGATTTTTCTATTGTCATTCAGCGTGGTGATCGTATCGGTATCATCGGTCCGAATGGCTGCGGTAAAAGTACACTGTTATCCATCTTGTTGAAACGAATCGAACCTG
>NZ_DIAC01000108.1:0-6816 GCF_002414625.1 Methylophaga sp. UBA5088
GTGTTCCATATTCTCAGGTAACTCACCACGCTGGGCTAACGCTTCACGGCCCATACTCTCACGAATGGCAATGTATTCCATTTCTGGTGTGATAATACCTTGGCGTGCGTAGTGCATTTGACTGACGTTTTTACCGGCTTTCGCTTTGCGTGGTAAGCGACGGTGATCGAATAATGGAATATCAAAGTCCTGAGCATCTTGCTCACGTGTGTAGGCTGAACTGAACTCGGCTAATTGTTCAGTATCATCACGCTCATCAATCCACGTTTGGCGAATGAGTGGCAATCCTTTTTCAATATCAATGCTTGCTTTGGGATCGGTGTATAAACCTGATGTGTCATATACGACAACAGGCTCGTTGGGAATAGCCGCCAATTCAGGATTGGCATTTGGTGTATCAGTCAAATGAATCTGACGAAATGGCACGAGCAAGTCGTCACGACTACCTTTGATGTAAAACTTCTCACTCCCCGCTAAAGGCTCAGTCGTAATGCCGCTACGGTCTTTAATGTTAATAACTTTATTGGATTGTGTAGACACGTCTCTTCCCCTAAATGAAAACCACGACGGGGAAGATGAGATCGTTGCGCGAAAGCGAACAAGAAAACAGACACCAATCGAAAATGGATCTCGAGTGCAAAACAGGTGTCCTGCTTGTTTCCTACGGAGGTTCTAGCCTCTTCAGGTTCAACGGGTTTCATCTCAGCCTTTCCGGATTATTCCGGTCGGGCACCCCGACAAGTGCTTCGCATGGTAAATCAAAAAGGATTTTTTACACAAGCCTCATCTGGCACAATGGTCTACTATTTTTTCTCCAAACACGCAGGCAGCATCAGGTTCATGGCCAATAAAAAAGACGACTCTGAAGAAGATGAATTTGCATTATTCCGAGAGGAAATGCGCGATGCCACCCGTATACGCCAAAACCGTCTGATTCATAACAAACCGAAACCGGCTGCTAAAGCCATTCGCCAAAAAATCATGGATGATGAATATCAGGGAGAAACCTTCTCAGATATGTTTTCTCCAGAGACGGTTGGTAATGAAGAATATCTTGAATACCGTGGTCCAGGAATTCAGCACAAACTGTTCGGCAAGTTACGTAATGGCAAAGTCCACATTGAAGCCGAATTAGACTTACACGGTATGACCATTGCGAAAGCGGAACCATCACTATCCGAGTTTCTGGAGTTTTGTCAGCAACAACAAATCCGCTGTGTACGCATCATCCACGGAAAAGGTTGGGGTTCGCGTGATAATAAACCCGTCTTAAAAAGCAAACTGAACCATTGGCTACGCCAAAGCGAGATTGTGCTTGCGTTCTGTAGTGCGACTGTCGACGATGGCGGCACGGGCGCGTTGTATGTTCTTCTGAAAAGGTTGTTTCAAGAATAAGTAAGCTAATAAGCCATACACAACAAAGGCATGAAAAATGGATTCATTGAGTACAGGCATCGGAAAAGTAGCACTTAGAACGGCTCTAGACAAAGTAATAAAAACTTATAGAAACAATAAGTTTGATAAATTAATTAAACGATTAGAGACAGGTGAAATAAATTTAACTGATCATGAACTCCAATCAGACGATTTTATTGCTTGTTTCATTAAAACCATTGATGCTATTGATAAAGCTATTTCAAAAGAAAAGGTAGCTATTTTAGAGAACTTGTTTATTAATGGCATCGAAACTCAAGTAATTCGAAATACACCCACGTTGTATGAAGAGACTCTTACTATCATTTCTGACTTATCTATTCGCGAAATAGAAATCCTATTCATTCTAAGTGAAGAGCTAAGCATCGAAGAAGCTCAAGAAGAATCAACCATTGTTCTTGAGCGTAATCAAAAAGCAAAAAAACGTATATGCCAACGCTATAATATTTCTGCTGTTTATACAGCGGCTTTGCTGCATCGACTAGAAAGAACAGGCTTGATTGTTGATGGCAATTTTATTGATGGTCCTGAGTATTTTATGTCTCCTCTCTACCAAGAAATCAAAAAATTAATCCACTATAAAATCTGGCAAAGTTAAATAAATCATCTTTATTTATCTGACTGACTGGAAACAACAAAACAAGGCTGCTTGTTCTGCTTAAGAAACTGGCATAGTTTTTTTGCCTCAGGCTTAGCTGCAAAATTACCCAGTTGTAGACGATAAAAATCTGGCTTAACAGTATCTTCAACGGGTTCGGTAATGGTGGTTTGGTATGTTTGCCCTCTCAAAGCAGCTTTGTTTGTTAGTTGGGCCAAGGCGATATTAACCTGTTCTCTAGACTTAAATGCCCCTACCTGCACACGATAAACAGTCACTGCTTGCGGTTTGTCATCAGACACCTTTTGTTCGGCTTTAACTTTATGAGTCTTTTCGGGCTTTTCGGTTGTGAGCGTCGTTAATTTGTCAGGCGCTGTTTGAACAGTAGATCGTGCCATTACTTCTGCCGTTGGCTGAACGACCTTAATGTCAGATTTTTCTGTGATTTCAGGTAATCCCGGTGGCGCATCGTTAATCGAATGATTGTCACGGTTAGTTAACATCAAAGCATTGGCTTTTTCGATCTGGCTAGCACTTAACTCATCTTTCAGTTGTGCCTGTTTCACAATAGCCTGAGGATGATTTTGTTGACTGGCCAGACTGAACCAGGAATAGGCAGCAACGTTATCCTGCCTGACACCATCGCCACTGAGTAGCATTTCACCCAGTTGGTATTGCGCATGAGCATCGCCTTTTCTGGCGGCTTTTTCAAACCATTGAAAGGCTTGTTCTTTTTGCTGTTTTATGACTGTTTTTGAGGTTTGTTTGTCTCTGAATGCCGCCGTCAACATATCTGCTTTGGCTAGCTCTTCAACCGTTAATCGGTTTCGTATTGCTAGTCGATCAATGGAGGCTTGTTTATGTTTCTTTTCACTGGCTAAGGTTAACCAGGAATAGGCAGCGGCATTGTCTTGTTTCACTCCCTGACCGTTTAATAACATAATGCCTAACATCCATTGCGCCTCAGCGATATTCTGCTCTGCCGCTTTATGCCATGCTTGATAAGCAGTATGAAAATCTCTGTTTTTATATGCCGCAATGCCATCCTGAACGTCGTCTGCAAAAGCAACGCCAGTATAAAACGCAAGTAGCAACAATACGCCAGAAATTGACCATCGTGTTCTTTGCAGAGATGTTTTCATTGTGATGTGAACCTTCTCAACGGGCTGCTGAATATGAGGGATAGCGTAAAGACTTTTTCAACTAGTGAGAAGACGTTATTATTCTGACAATCCATCCGAGCAGTGAAACGATGACACCTGAACAACTACAGCAGTACCTGTATCAACACATTCCTTTATCAGCAGCCATGCAGGTTTCTGTCACAACCTTGGCAGATGACCATGTCACACTCCAAGCCCCCCTGACGCCCAATGTTAACTACCATGAAACCGTATTCGGTGGCAGTGCCTCAACATTAGCCATCTTATCTGCATGGTCACTATTAAATACACGACTCCATAACGCCGGTCTGGACTGCACAGTAGTCATTCAACGAAACTCGATGGAATATGAAAAGCCAATAACGGGCGAGTTTACTGCGACTGCGTACATACCCCTCACTGAAAACTGGGAAAAGTTTTTACGTACTTTTGCACGAATGGGAAAAGCACGAATTACTGTGGTATCGACACTAAGACTTGAGACTGACCGTGTGGGTTTGTTTCAGGGTGAATTTGTGGCTCTGCAACGCTAACCATTAACACCATTTACGAATAGATCCAGTACAATCGTCGATTTTTTATTCTCTATAATAAACAGAACTCATCATGGCTGACGCAAGACCGATTGGTATATTTGACTCTGGTATCGGCGGCTTGCCTATTGCCAAACAGATTAGAGAACGCATGCCTAACGAGCATCTCATCTATTTGGCTGATACGCTGCATGCACCCTACGGTGAAAAAAGCGAAGCCTACATCCTCGAGCGTTCCGTCACGATTACCGAAGAGTTACTCAGTCGGCAAGTCAAGGCCATTGTAGTCGCTTGTAATACGGCGACACTGGTCAGTATTAAAACACTACGGGAACGTTATTCATTGCCGTTTATCGGCGTGGAGCCAGGGTTACGCCCAGCTGCAATGAATACAAAAACGGGCGTCATCGGTGTGTTAGCCACGGCAAAAACACTCACCAGTCAGTCATTCCATGATTTAGCTAAGCGCGTCGCAATGGGTGCTCGGATTGAAATTCAACCCTGCCCTGATCTGGTGATTTTAGTAGAAACATTAGCGTTAAGTTACCAGGACACATACAACACCATTCAACGTTATATACAGCCATTACTGGATAAAGGTGCCGATACACTCATCCTTGGTTGTACGCATTTCACTCATCTCAAAGCCGTTATACAACAGGTTGCCGGACGGAATATCACCATCATCAGCACGGAAGAGGCTGTCGCCCGTGAGGTCGATAGACGATTAACCATGGAGAATCTTCACGCTGAAGCATCTGATCTGGGCACGGTACTGATGTTAAGTAATAGCCATAAAACAGGTTTTGAAAAACAAGTGACAACGTTGTGGGGGCAAGCGGATATACAACTTTTTTAAAGGCTACAATTCATTCTGCAGATAATGTTAAGTCAGTGAAGACGTGATCAGCTGCTTGTCTCATAAACCCATCTTCTCTAAAGTTATCTACAAAACAAGCATTTAGCGTAACATCCTCATAAAGCCAATAGATATAGCCACTTTGTTCTACTCGACGACGCCAATTATATCGACACTGCACCCATCCCTCTTCCAATGCTGAAATCAGCCTGGGTGCAGACTGTGCTGTTTTATATGCCAATGTCCGCTCAGTCAGAGAAAAATGAAAGCGGTCAATATAAAAATCCTCAGTGTCTAAATGAAACTGAATACGCTTATGCTGCTCAGGCTCACCATGCATATCCAGCACAATGCGTTCATCCGCTAGTGTATTTGCTGAAGCAAGACACACCAAGGCTCTGTCAGGCTGATGCAAACGCTGTCGTTTATCAGCTTCACTGCGCTGACTTTTATCCCATTGTGTCAAGAAAGTTTGTACGATAAGCATATGATGATTACGCTTTAGATAAATCCATCTCAGTCAAATGCCCTTTTGTAGCCAACGCTGATGTTTTTGCTGCAATTACTGACAATTTTTCACCATCAACAAGCCCGGTTTGACAAGCGTTAGGGGCTTTTCTGTATTGGTGTGTCATGTAAGCTTCTTGGCCAGGCGGTTATCAGGGCTTTTAATAATGTTGCCAGTGGAATGGCAAAGAAAACACCCCACACACCCCATATTCCCCCAAAAAACAAAACGGCAAGAATGATAGAAACAGGATGCAAATTGACAGCTTCTGAAAATAAAACCGGCACTAACACATTGCCATCAAGCGCCTGAATAATACCGTAAGCAATCAATATGTAAGCAAACTGTTCGGTGAGCCCGAATTGAAAACCCGCTACCGCTGCAACAGGTAATGTAGCGACAGCAGCACCAATAAATGGAATTAACACAGAGAAGCCCACCAAGACAGCCAACAGTGCGGTGTATTGCAAGCCAAAGAATGAGAATGTCGCATAACTCACCGTACCAACAATCGCAATCTCGACCACTTTGCCACGCACATAATTAGCAATTTGATCATCCATTTCACTCCAGATGCGGTTCATCAGCCCACGTTTTTCCGGCATGAATGACAGTACAAATCCAACCAGTTTTTGCCGATCTTTCAGCATAAAGAAAACCAGAATAGGCACTAATACCAGATAGATAATCAAACCAATCACATTACCCAGCGAAGCAATAGACAAAGACACCGCCCTTTGCCCATAAACCGTGAATTGTTTTGCGGTACTGGAAATCCAGCTTTGAATTTCATCAGGTTTGATTAAATTAGGATAATGATAGTGAAGGTTGACAAGCCAGTCCTCACCATTGGACAACATTTTAGGCGTTTCCTGCACCAGGTTAACCAACTGATTCCACAACAATGGCATTAATAAAAAACCCAAAGCCAACATCAAACCGATAAACCCGAGGAAGACTATGGCTACCGCCACCATATTGGGTACACGCCTGTGGGTCAGCATATTCACGACCCCCTGTAACAGGAAAGCAATCACCAACGCCGTAAAAAATGGCGCCAACATCCCGCCCAACCAGATAACCACAGCAAAGCCCAGCACTAAAACAATGAGCAGAATAACGGCTTCTTCATCAGAGAAATAACGTTCTGTCCATTTGCGTAAAATTGATCGCAGTGTCATTGGTCGCTTTATCCTCAGCTATAATTGATTCGCAATAGCGATATTCTGTCACATCAGAACTTAACACGTTGAGAAGAAATCAGCGATGACATAGATATCGTTCATCTTGAACCATGGAGTAATTATGCACAGCCTGGGGAAGAATATAAGCTACATTGATGGTGATAGCGTCCGCTTTTATACCCTCCCATACACCACGCGAATGGTCGTCATTCGCTTAGCAGATGGTTCGCTATGGTTGCATAGTCCTATTCAATTCACGTCTGATTTAGCTAAACAAATAGATGCACTGGGTGAAGTACGTTATTTGGTTGCACCCAATAAATTACATCATTTATTTTTAAAAGACTGGCAACAGCATTATCCATCAGCCTTAGTATTTGGCACAGAACAAGTCTGCCAGAAACGCCCGGATATTCACTTCAATGGTGTACTTACTGCTGATTGGGTTCCACCATGGCGTGATGACATATCACAGCTCTTATTTACAGGCTCAAAGGTGATGCAGGAGTGTGTGTTTTTTCATCGCAGCAGCAGAAC
>NZ_DIAC01000108.1:6902-7638 GCF_002414625.1 Methylophaga sp. UBA5088
TGTTTTTTCATCACAGCAGCAGAACACTCATTGTGACCGATTTAATTGAGAACTTTCCGGCACACTCTTTCACTCCTTTCAAGCGCTTGCTCGCTAAAACCGCCGGTGTTTTAGCCCCTAACGGCAAGATGCCGATTGACTGGCGATTAACGTTTAAGAAGCTAATTGCCCGCCAGCATCTGCAGCAAATTATTGACTGGCAGCCAGAAAAAATTGTCATGGCCCATGGTGAAGTGATTGAGGAGCAAGCAGTGACATTTTTAAAATCCTCATTTAGCTGGTTAAATCTGACTTCCAGTACTAAGTCATCATGACGCTGATGAGTGATAATTTGATGATGTTTATAGTGACATCGATAGTACTGGCTCTTGCACCTGGGCCGGATAATCTTTATGTCATCTCACAATCAGCATTATACGGCGCCAGAACTGGGCTCATCATCACGCTGGGCTTATGCAGCGGTTTGATTATTCACATTGCGGCGGTAGTGTTTGGTCTGGCTACCTGGTTAACCACTTCCCCCATGACATTTGTATGGTTAAAAATCATTGGGGCTGGCTATTTGCTCTATCTAGCATGGTGTGCATTGAGGACACCAGTAATTACAGCTTTAACTGATACAAAGAGATTAGACACTTCACTCAGCTTGCTTAGAATCGGATTGTTAATGAATGTCAGCAATCCTAAAGTAGCGCTTTTTTTTCTGGCATTTTTACCACAATTTATTGATACATCA
>NZ_DIAC01000133.1:0-924 GCF_002414625.1 Methylophaga sp. UBA5088
ACAATGCCAAGTTTGCAAAAAACTCACACCGTTTGAGCTAACATCCAGACAATAGTTAGTTTACCCTGGTAATAGAAATAAGTATCATTATCAAAAATAACCTTAAATCAAAAACCCATCGCAACTCCAGGAGATACAAACGATGACGATTAATTGGTTCAAACGCCAACATCTTATAGCGTTGTTAGGCGCTGCTGCCTTATTTACAGCCCCTGTTACTTTCGCTAACGGCCCAATCGGTGAACACGTCAATCATTTATCTGACAACCTCGATAATTACTCAAAAGAAGTGAAGTGGCTGAATACAAAAGTCGAAGAAATGATTAGCCGCTATCAGAAAGGTGGTGTAGAAGAAGCCAAACCTGAATTACTCGTTGAATACTGGGAAGAGGTGAAATTCCATTCCGCTATCGAAACCAATTATGTTCCTGTTTACGCTTCTATTTGGCAGGGTTTATACGGTGTGAAGGATGCCTTGGAAGAACAAGAGTCGATTGAAGACATCCGTATTCAACAACGTTTCCTCGAACAATCTTTATGGCAAGCCCTAGGTGCAGTAAAATTAGCGGCTCAATACCAAGACAAAGGCCTGACTGACAAAGTCGCCACGACTGAAGCCAACCCAACGAATTCTCTGGAAGCACTTCAAGCGATCAAAGGTCGTCTGGATCGCGTTGTTGCCAAATATGCTGAGCAGCTAGATAAAGAAGCTGTCAACATTGTGCACGATACCTATCTGAACCTGTTTGAAGGTGTCGAAGGTGAATTGATTTCACTGGATGCCGGACTGGTAGAAGATCTGGAAAAAGATTTTAATGTTGTGTTGCCACAAGCTATTCAGAAGGGCCAGAGCCTGGATGAAGTTCGCGAAGTTGTGAACACAATGAAAGGCAAAATCGATACGTGGTCTAGGTGTCGTTGTAC
>NZ_DIAC01000133.1:954-2626 GCF_002414625.1 Methylophaga sp. UBA5088
TGCCACAAGCTATTCAGAAGGGCCAGAGCCTGGATGAAGTTCGCAAAGTTGTGAACACCATGAAAGGCAAAATCGATACAGCGCATGATTTACTCGAAAAATCGGCGGAAGAGAGAAAGGACGTTTTCTAAATGCAACGTAGAACATTCATACAATCTCTGGCAGCGCTCGCCGCTGCCGGTGCATTGCCACTGAGTATCAGACAAGTCCTCGCCGACCCAGCTAATGCGATGTCGGTTGAGGATTTACCTAAACTCGAAGGCGAGTTAACCCTCTACCTTGGACGCGGTGAGGGTGGACTGTATGAAAATGTCATCAAAGCCATTGAAAAGCGTAACCCTGATCTTAAGTTACGCATCCGTCGTGGACCGACGGCTTCTCTGACCAATGCCATCCTTGCTGAAGCTAAGGCCGGCGTACGTCGTGCAGACTTGTTCTGGGCCGTCGATTCTGGCGCGGTGGGTATGGTCACGTCAGCTGAACTTGCTCAAACGCTTCCCACCGATCTGACAGGCCAACTGCGTGATGAATTCCAGTTTCCTGACTGGGTGCCTATTACCGGTCGTATCAGAACCATTCCGTTTAATACCGAGAAATTGACTGCCGATAAAATCCCAGAGGATATTATGGCTTTACCCGATACCGACTTGAGTGTCGGCTGGGCCCCGGCGTATGCGGCATTTCAGTCTTTTATTACCGGCATGCGAATTCTGGAGGGTGATAAAGCGACTGCTGACTGGCTGAAAGCCATGAACCAAAAAGCCAAAAAATTCGCAGGTGAACTCGGTGTAGTGATGGCTGTGGAACGCGGTGAAGTAGATATCGGTTTGGCTAATCATTACTACACATTGCGTTTAAAAGCAGGTAAGCCAGATGCCAATGTCGATCTGGCGTTCACCAATAATGATGCAGGCTGTCTAGTGAATGCTTCTGGCATTCTGGCACTCAAAGAAGGTGATTTACCGGTCAACTTCATCCGTTATTTATTAACTAAAGAAGTACAGTCTTATCTTGCTGAAGAAGCCTGTGAAATTCCGCTGGTGACTGGCGTCCATCCACCTGAAGGATTGCCTAAATTAAACAGCATTAATCCACCACAAATTGATTTGACCCGTCTGGGTGACCTGCGTCCGACCATCGACTTGATGCGACACGTCGGCGTTTTATGAAGCGATGGTCTCCGTCCTACCCTCTGGCATTGATCATCGCACTCATTGCGCTGATGCCAGTGGTGGTGTTGATCTCATTGGCATCCGACAGTCCACAGCTATTTGATGCTCGTAATCTCGAGATTCTCACCAATACGTTAGCCCTGATGGTGTTTACCGCTGGTGGCGCCGTATTGATCGGAGTACCGCTGGCATTTCTCACCGCGTATGTCAGACTTCCCTGGAGTAAATTCTGGTTGGTGTTACTGGCCTCACCTTTAGCCATTCCAAGTTATATCGGCGCCTTCACGCTTTATGCCGCTTTTGGGGCGGGTGGTGAAATAGAACAACTTACCGGTCTCACTACACCGAGTTTTGAGGGCCTGTTTGGGTCGAGTGTGGTGATGGCGCTCTACACTTATCCTTTTGTCATGCTGACTGTGCGTGCTTCCCTGCTCAGTCTGGATGCCAGCCTTGTTTATGCTGCACGCACGTTAGGTATGTCCTTGCTCGGCAGCCTGTGG
>NZ_DIAC01000133.1:2711-6863 GCF_002414625.1 Methylophaga sp. UBA5088
TTGCTCGGCAGCCTGTGGTCAGTGGTTTTACCGCGTATTGCTAATGGTATCGCTGCTGGTGTCTTACTCGCAGCCATGTATGCCCTCTCTGACTTTGGCACGCCAGCCATTTTAGGGCTGGATACCTTCACCCGCATGATTTATGTGGAATACAACAGCTTCGGTCTCAGCCAAGCGGCGATGCTATCACTGCAATTGCTGGTGATTGTGGGACTGATCCTGTTTATTGAGTCACGGGTCAAAGGCACACACGAAAGACCAGGGAAATCCCTCACCTTATGGCCCGGTAAACTACGCACCTCTGCAATGTTGCTGGCTTCAATGCCTGTTATTGCCTTGTCTATCTTATTACCACTAGCTGTTTTTGGTATCTGGCTTTGGCGTGAAGGCGCCGGTAACTTTGAACTGGTTTATGCCTGGAACTCAGCCTATGCTGCCTTCTTCGCTGCCATTGCTACCGTCATCTTTGCTTTACCAGTCGCACAGGCAGCCATCAGTGGTAAGTTTGGTCGCCTGATGGAACGCGTAAGTTATCTCGGTTTTGGTGTGCCCGGTATTGTTATGGGCACCGCATTGGTCTATGTCGGCTTACAACTTTCCTTCCTTTACCAGACACTAACTCTGTTGGTGTTGGCCTACGTGATGCGCTTCTTGCCACTTGCAGTTGGTTCTATTCGTTCGACTTCTGAACGCCTTGATCCAAGTCTGGTAAAAGCGGCTCGATTACTAGGGGCCAGCCGGAAAGAAGCATTCCGTCGCATCACCTTACCCCTGAGCATTCGTGGCATTGTTGCCGGTGGCGCTTTGGTATTCCTTGAAGTCATGCGAGAATTACCGGCAACGCTGATCCTGAGCCCGCTAGACTTTGAAACATTGGCCACCTATTTATGGCGCGTTTATGAAGCCGGTTATTTTGGTCAGGCAGCCATCCCCGGATTGTTATTAGTAGTGATTTCCGCTCTGGCTATGGCCATCATGTTTTATGGTGAGCGTTGGAACCAGACGGATGTCATCGAAGAGGAACCCTCTCTCTCATGATTGAAGTGCAGAATGTTTCTGTCCATTACGGGCAGAAAAAAGTGGTGGATAATCTCAGCTTTACACTCGGTGATGCTGAGTTGTTGACACTGGTTGGCCCCACAGGCTGTGGTAAAACCACCATTCTCCAAGCATTAGCTGGACTCATTCCCATTTCCAAAGGCACAATCAAGCTGGGCTCACAGACGGTCACAGCCAGCAAAACCATTGCCCCGGAAAAACGTCAGGTCGGTATGGTATTTCAAGACTTCGCCTTGTTTCCTCACCTGACCGTCATAGAGAATGTCAGCTTCAAACTGAAAGACAATGCTAAAGCCGACCATTGGATCGAATTACTGGGCCTGACGCCTTGGCGTGATGCCAAACCGGCAAACCTCTCAGGCGGTCAAAAACAACGTGTGGCACTAGCTAGAACGTTGGCACATGAGCCTGCCTTTGTGTTGCTGGATGAGCCACTCTCCAATCTGGATGCAGCCTTAAAAGATGATTTACGTTGGGAAATTCGTCAGGCACTAAAAGAAGCAGGTGTACCAGCCATTTGGGTCACCCATGATCAGGAAGAAGCCCTGTCTGTTGGTGACCGTATTGGCATCCTCAAAGACGGCAAACTACAACAAATCGACACACCAGAAAACTGCTTTAGTAAACCACAAAGTCGCTTTGTAGCTCGTTTTCTCGGTGATGCCAGCTTTCTACCCGGCACACTTAATACCGGTAGTAACATTGTCGCCACTGCTTTAGGTAATGCACCAGCCTCCCCCGTCAATGATGCACAAGGTGAGGTGGATTTATTACTTAGACCTGACGATCTCTCATTAACGCTCGACGAAGGGGGTAATGGCGAAATTATCTGGAGTCGTTATGAAGGCAGTGCTCGTCTATATGGAGTCAAAACCGATGCTGGAGCAACGGTGAAAATTCGTTGCAGTCATGAAAACATCGCAGAACCAGGTCAGCGTGTGATGATGCATATCATTACGACACATCCTCTAGCCGTTTTCGAGCGCTAAACACCAATTTTACGATGTCAGAAAGCGATAAATGGGATCATGGATTCGCCACGCTGAGCGAATAACAGGTCCTAAATAAGACGAGATTGTGGCGTTCTAACACTGAACGGATGCCATTCTGATGATGCCTGACTAGCTCCGATTTCAGTAGCATGACACACTGAAAAAAGTGTTCAGATTTTTCTCTTGGATAGAAAGTTTATTCTTGTGTTTCGCCAAGCCATAATGAAATAAGCCCATTGCGACCACGCACACCAAATTTACGACAAATACGAACGCAATACGTGTGAACCGTACTATGACTTAGGCCCAGCTCATCGGCAATCTCGGCCTCTGTCTTCTCAGTGAGTAGGCCACTCAACACCCGACGCTCGGCTGCAGTCAGTGTTTCTTCGGCGAGATAAATACCATGATGCAATGTGACTTGTTTTTGGAACCACTTTGTCGGACGCACGGCATAATCCAATAACTGGCGTTCTGCTTCACCAAAATTCACCCAGTCTTTACCGCCGCGTTCAAATATCATCCATGATTCCACATCAGGGCTGATTGGCGTCGCCACGAAAATGACATCACGAATATCAAATGGCACAAACAGCTTTTTATAAATCTCCGACTCAAACCATTCTGGTGGCACCATCTCATGTTTAATATTGATTCTGAATGTGCCGGCATTCTTAAGGTTAGCAAGAATACTGGGATCAACCTGACCACTATCGAGCCGACGGTAGTGTTCTTTTCGAACAGCTTCACGTTCGGCGGTATGATGCAGATAATAATTGTGGCGAGCTCGCCAGCCAGAGGCCGGGTCATTTTCAGCAATAGCTTCAATTCTTAACGAGCCTATCCAGTAGGCCTGCTGAGCATCAACCAGATCGGCCAGTCTTTGCAGTGTGTTGTCTAACATTTCCAGTGAACGAGATGCACTGCTAGCCGCCATCTCATCCCAAAGTTGATGAATGGCTTGTTTTTGAAAGTCTTCCATGTGTGTTTCTATAACTTAATTATCAAAAGTGTCACTAATCAGTGACTATCACCGCGTTGTGTCTTTACCTAATATGCATGTCTGAATTTTCGCTTTAACAAACACATTTCAGTCAGATTGTTAAACCGTTTGTTCTAACCGAATAACAACTTTTTGTTTTGAAAAATCTTTGATTTGTCGAAATTCTGCGAGGATTTTCGGCGAAAAAGCAAAAAATATGCTGCATTACATATCGATAATGCACTGCGAAGAGCATGGATGCAAATCTCACTCAACCTTTGTTCATGTTCAGCCAGCATCAAATGAAAATTTAGAAGTAAGGAACGTTGATGAACAAAACACTGCTTTCTCTCATGCTCACCGCCAGCTTTGTCACTATCGCTGACGCCAAAGCTGAAACAGCCCCCTCAACTGATAAGTGGCAGCCACGCATCGACTTTGAAGGCAAACTGGGTAACGAGCGTAGCCTGGGTGAAGCAGATTTATTGATACCGCTTTGGCAAAACAACGACAGTCTGCTGTTTGCCAACCTACGCGGCCGTATGGATAACGATGACAGCTACGAAGGCAATATCGGTGTGGGTCTTCGCCACATGCTGGACAATGGTTGGAACCTCGGTGGCTATGGTTATTTTGACCGTCGTAAAAGCCCCTATGACAATTTCTTCAACCAAGTGACCTTAGGTGTCGAAGCCTTGTCGATGGACTGGGATTTACGAGCCAATGCCTATATCCCCGTAGGAGAAACTAGCCACTTTGAAGAAAGTTTAGACACGGTCGATTTTTCCGGCACAGCTATCACCTATCGTGCCGGTGAAGAACGTTCCATGAGCGGTTACGACGCTGAAATCGGTTGGCGTATACCCGTATTTTCTCCCGAGGACGATAAGCAATTACGTATCTATGCCGGTGGTTACCGGTTTACCGACAGCCGGGCAGAATCATCCAGGGACCGCGTGCAAGATTAGAGATGAAATTCAACGCATTACCTTTCTTGTCGAGAGGTTCGCGTTTATCGCTGGGGCTGGAATACCAGCATGACGATCCGCGTGGCAGCCAGCGTTTTGCCATGTTGCGACTCAGCATTCCATTGGGGGGCACAAAGGCTAGATCAAGTCG
>NZ_DIAC01000055.1:0-137 GCF_002414625.1 Methylophaga sp. UBA5088
AATGAATTGAGGCTTTTTTATTATATATGTTAAGTGACATTAACTTTCGTCAAAGTATTGCTTAAATGCAGACTTAACAACAGACCTAGCTTCCTGACTATAACCAAATAAAACACCAGCAGCTAAAGTTGTTGCTA
>NZ_DIAC01000055.1:387-620 GCF_002414625.1 Methylophaga sp. UBA5088
AGACTTGCCTGGGTGTTTTTTGATCACATCAACCAGCACAGGGTCAGAAAATTTTTCCAAAAGTGCGGTTAACTCCTCAGCTTGTTGAGTATTGTACTCGCGCCCCTCTCTATTACGAGAGGGTGCTTTATCAGAAGTACGGTTCAGTACTTTTACAACGGCTAAAATAATTAACGCCACCAGAAGGTACGCGATGGCTGTTAACAAAGCTGCTAGAGGCGTATCAAAATATG
>NZ_DIAC01000055.1:699-4540 GCF_002414625.1 Methylophaga sp. UBA5088
TGCTAGAGGCGTATCAAAATATGCCTGAAGAGCTATATAGCCAGCAATCCCGGCAAAACCAATAGCAAATAATCCGAGAATGATTGCCAATGCAAACGCTAAGGTTGTTACTTGTATTCTTGAAAACAAACTCATCGTAACCTTCTTATTTAGTTAGGGTGAATAGAGTTATTTTCTATCGAGCGCTTTACCAATCACCAAGCCAATACCAAAAGCAACGGCCATACTTGTATATGGGTGTGCTTCAACTTCGCCTTGTGCTCTAGCAATACTCTCTTTTGCCTGTTGTTGTGCCTGCTGTGCAGTCGCTTTGACTTTATCTTGTCCTTGTTGTGCATATTCTGTAGTTAGATTTTTTAAAGTACTGGTAACTTCGGCAAAATCTTTACGTAGTGCATCTAACTGTTCTTGTAATTCTTGATTTGTCGTTTGTGTAGCCATTCTTATCTCCTATTGATCTGTTATAAACGTATCTTCGAGACTATTATCCGTGGCAACTATTTATCCATTGCATCTTCAGCTTCATCTGCTGAATCTTCAATAGCATCACCAGCGTCATCTGCAGCATCGTCAATTGCATCTCCAGCATCTTCAACCGTGTTGTCGATTTTTTCACCCATTTCTTCTGCTGGACCATCGTTATCACAAGCTGAAAGCATACCAACGCCTGCAAAAGCAAACATAATTAGAAATGCTTTACAGATCATTGAAAAAGACTTTGATTCACTCATTGATTTCATACATACATCTCCATTTAGAATTGGGCTGAATAAAAACATTATTCAACTAGACTGACAAACTTATTAATGCGTTTGTTCATCAATACTGACATTAAAAGAGCTTTCATAGCAAAAAGTATTTATCGGAAATACTTATTGTTCGGCTCTTCTTAATCTAACCTATCGCTGATTAATGACTACTGCCTTAACCTATGTTAAAGACGAGGTAATCAAATACACATATCGTATTCATTCCCATTCACTATAAAGGAAGATAGATATGTTAAGTTGGGCATTGACGTTTTTAATCATCGGTATCATTGCTGGTGCGCTTGGTTTAAGTGGTGTTGCTGGTACAGCGACCAACATTGCTTGGATTTTATTTGTTATTGGTTTAGTTCTCGCCCTCATTTTCTTCATTACTGGTAGACGTCCACCTATGTAGACGTATATTCTCACGAAAAATATAGACATTCTTAATCGATGATGGCGTATTCAAGAAGGTCTCTTTTGAACTACATTATTTGAGCGAGTCTTCATGGAATCTGTTATCAGCGATACAGAAAGTTGTATTGTTCGTCAGTTTGAAAAAATGGTCGAGTTGTCAGAGTCAGAAGTAAACCTTCTTGCCGCTCTAGAAAGAGATGCTCGTATGTTTGGCTCTGGTGAACGTCTAGCGTTCGCTGGTGAATACAGTGATCGTTTTTACACCCTAAAATCTGGCTGGGCCTGTGCGATAAAGACCATGGCAGATGGCCAAAGGCAAATTCTGGATATCTTTTTGCCAGGTCAGATTATAGGATTAAGGGAAATTGGACTGAGTCATTCACTCACAGAGTTTAGGGCGCTGACACCAATAGAAGCCTGTCCATTCCCTAAACAAAGATTGACTGAGATTTTTGAAAAATCACCAAGATTAACCGATTTATTCTTTTTGATCATGGCCAGAGAACAGGCCATGCTGATTGAGAGAATCGTCAATATAGGCAGACGAAGCGCTGCTGAACGTCTTGCACATTTCATTGTTGAAATGAAAGTGAGATTACATCAGCGGGCATGTGAGTTTCACCTACCTATGAATCAGGCGATTATCGGTGATACCCTTGGTATTTCTTCAGTTCATGTAAGTCGTACGTTTAAACACTTACGTGATTTAGGTCTAATTGACAATAAAAATGGTCAAATAGAAATAAACGATTTAGACGGATTAATTGATCTATCTGGTTTTGATCGGAGTTATCTTGATACGTATCCGAACTGGACCAGACTTAATAAACCCTCTCAACAATAATTGGAGGAGCAAATTATGAAACTTACTACCTTATTAATTCCATTATCTTTGGCACTTTTCTTATCCGCTTGTAACACGATGGAAGGTGTTGGCAAGGATGTTGAATCAGCAGGCGATGCGATTGAAGATTCCGCCTCTGAAAATAAAAACTATTAAAACCTACCGGTTTACTCTCAGCCCCTTAATTGGGGCTTTTTTTTACCCAAAAAAAAGCTAGGTATATACCTAGCTTAATCAATTAGAAGGAGCAATAATTGTGAGAACTGAAACCCATCACCTCACAATAAGTGTAGCGTCGTACAGATAAAAAAATTGAATATAAAGACACTAAATTATGAGCAAGATCACATTTTCTATCAGTTTTATGGCGCCAATCGTTGTTTTATCCATTGACCATCTGTTTTTAAGCTATAAGCAATGCGATCATGTAGCCTACTAGATCGTCCCTGCCAGAACTCCCAATACTGAGGCATGAGTCTATACCCTCCCCATGACTCAGGTCTTGGCGGTGTTAGTCCAAACTTCAATGCGTATTTCGCGGCGTCTTCAACAATCACTTTCCGACTTTTAATAACTTGGCTTTGTGGTGATGCCCAAGCACCGATACGGTGGGTTAATGGCCTCGAAGTATAATACTCATCTGACAATGATGTAGTGAGTTTCTCAACTTTCCCTTCAATTCGGATAACACGCTCTAACTCTGGCCAAAAGAATTGTACTGAGGCGTAAGGATTAACATCTAGATTTTGCCCTTTTCTACTTTGGTAATTAGTAAACCAGACAATGCCATCTTCATCGAACCCTTTTATCAAGACAGGTCTAGTTGATGGTCTACCCTGTTCATCTGCTGTGGCTAAGGTCATTGCATTAGCTTCACACACACCTTTTTCCAGCGCGTCTGATAACCACAGCTTAAACTGTTCAAGTGGTGATGCTGCACTCATACTCTCGTCAAGAGAGTCTTTTTCGTAGCTTCTTCTTAAACCAGACAAATCCAGATCATCACTCATAACTACTCACATGTTAATCAATTAATAACACCATGCCTGTCGTATTTTTTTATCACAACAGGGATATGCTGATGCTATGACTATAATCAATCTTTTGTGAATTATTTATCAATGTCAGGCATAAAAAAAGCCTTGGCAGAACTTAATACCAAGGCTTTGATTGTATTGGTGGGCCCACTAGGACTTGAACCTAGGACCAATGGATTATGAGTCCACTGCTCTAACCAACTGAGCTATAGGCCCTTTTGACTAGCTTACGAACCTTCTGAATCTAGGAAGCTTCGTAATTGATCAGAACGTGAAGGATGGCGCAGTTTACGTAATGCTTTCGCTTCAATCTGACGTATACGTTCACGTGTGACGTCAAATTGTTTGCCTACTTCTTCAAGCGTATGATCGGTATTCATATCGATACCAAAACGCATACGTAAAACTTTTGCTTCTCTCTCTGTCAGGCCGTTTAATACGCCTTGAGTCGCTTCACGCAAACCTTCTATTATCGCAGAATCTGAAGGTGAAATCACGTTCACATCTTCAACAAAATCACCTAAATGTGAATCTTCATCATCACCGATCGGTGTTTCCATCGAAATTGGCTCTTTAGATATCTTCAGTACTTTACGTACTTTATCTTCAGGCATATCGACACGTTCAGCTAACTCATCCGGTGTCGGCTCACGCCCCATCTCTTGTAGCATTTGGCGGGCAACACGGTTCAGTTTATTGATTGTCTCAATCATATGCACAGGAATACGAATAGTGCGTGCCTGGTCGGCAATTGAGCGAGTGATCGCCTGACGGATCCACCAGGTTGCATAGGT
>NZ_DIAC01000055.1:4664-5664 GCF_002414625.1 Methylophaga sp. UBA5088
CGGATCCACCAGGTTGCATAGGTTGAGAACTTATAACCACGTTGATATTCAAATTTATCAACGGCTTTCATCAAACCAATATTACCTTCCTGAATCAAGTCCAAGAACTGCAAGCCACGGTTTGTATATTTTTTCGCAATAGAAATAACCAGACGTAAGTTCGCCTCAACCATTTCTTTTTTCGCGCGGCGGGCTTTAGCCTCTGCAATCGACATTTGGCGTGAAATTTCTTTTATTTCAGAAATTGACATGCCACGACTTTCTGCAATCTCAGCTAAAACTGATTGTGCAGCAATGATTTCGTCGTGATGCTTCTTAATGGTAGAAGAGTAGTGTTTTTTGGCTCTGATATGCTTGTCAGCCCAGTTAACATTGCTCTCATTACCTTGAAATGAATCAATAAAATCACGGCGATTCATGCGAGCTTGCTCTACTACGATATCCATAATAATTCTTTCTTGATTACGGATTTCGTTGACCGTATCGCTCATTAAGACATTGAGATAAGCCAATGTTTTTGGAGTGAGTTTAAACTCCATAAATTGAGCACTTGCCTGTTCGCGTAACGTCTCAGCTTCTTTATCTTCAGCTTTCAGATAGGCATTAAAGCTGTCTTTTAATGCTTCAAACCGAACCCGCGCTTCTTCAGGATCGATTTCACCTGAATCATCATCACTGACGTTGTCTACACTATCGTCATCATCGTCATCATCTGAATCGCTATCAGAATCATCATCTGAATCGTCATCTGTATCGCTGAGATCATCCTGCTCTTCTACGAGCTCATCTGCTGAAACAAAGCCTTTTATTAGCTCATTCAGACGCATTTCCCCTGCTTCTACAGCGTCATACAACTCTAAAAATGATGAAATACATGCAGGATATGTTGAGAGCATCATCAGGCTTTCACGCAAGCCCGCTTCAATGCGTTTGGCAATGACAATTTCGCCTTCACGTGTCAGCAGTTCGACCGAGCCCATTTCACGCATATACATACGTA
>NZ_DIAC01000054.1:0-4801 GCF_002414625.1 Methylophaga sp. UBA5088
AGACAGAAAACATTCCCCCAAAACCAATTGCACCTATCGCTAAGGTCAGCCACATATTGATGTTCTTAAATCCAGCGAGCTCACCACGAAAACTCGCTGTGGGGTGTGCATCAATACGTGGTACAAAAAAGCTGATAGCTAATATGGTTGCCAACGCAATCATCGCCGAAAACTCAAAACCCGCGCGCCAGCCAAAGGATTGGCCAAGCCAGGTGGCGAAAGGTACACCAATGACATTGGCAATGGTTAGCCCCATCATCACTTGTGCAATAGCTGTCGCCCGGCGATGCTGACCCGCTAAATCGGCAGCCACCAGTGATGCAATGCCAAAATAAGCGCCATGCGGTAAGCCTGCTATGAAACGACTAAGCAGCATTGATGTTGGAGTATCAGCTAATGCCGTTAATCCATTAGCCAAACCATAAAACACCATCAAGCCTAGCAACAATGTTTTTCGCGGTAACTTCGCCCCTAAAATAGCTAATGCTGGTGCGCCAATCGTTACGCCTAATGCGTATGCTGTGATGAAATGTCCGGCAGAAGGAATAGATACCTTCAGATCAGCAGCGATTTCCTGAATAAGGCCCATCGCCACAAATTCAGTGGTACCTATACAAAAGCCACCGATAGCCAAGGCGAAAATAACCCATGCTAGTGAATAAGATCGTGCTGAAGTGTCTGAAGAAGTCATCTGCTCAATTAGCTTGTCCGGAAAGGCGCGCAATGTAACACAAACTGGGTTAAACCAATATTAAGATGACTGAGCACTTAAGCTCTGATAAGCGCATGATGTCGCGAGTAGAAATGGATGACATCTATTTTGTAAGTGCGTATAACGCCAACTTGGCTTCATCTATAGAGGAAGTTCGCCTTGTTGCCAGGATGGTGTTTTCTGTTTCTTTTTATGAGAGGTACGTTTTCGACTGGCGTGTTTTTTTACAATGACCTCAGCCTGTTGCCTGTGTTGGGACTGTTTTCTTAAGGCATAAATCTTTGCAGCAGCAGATTGCCTGGCAGCTTTTTCCTCCACGATAGGCTCTGGATACCCATTCATCAATGACGGACGCGTCCACGGTTGATGAATAAAAGGGGCAGGCATATCAGCCAACTCAGGTATCCATTGCCTGATAAAGTCCCCTTCTGGATCTTGTTCGATACCTTGTTTAATGGGGTTATATATACGGATACTGTTAATACCTGTTGTGCCTGACTGCATCTGTACCTGAGGGTAATGTATACCTGGTTCGTAATCCGTAAATAATCTCGCCAGATATAACGCAGGTTGTCGCCAATCTAACCAGAGATGATAACTGGCAAAACTCATTAACATGGCTCGCATCCGAAAATTTATCCAACCCGTAGCGATTAATGCGCGCATACAAGCATCGATCATAGGAAAGCCAGTCCGCCCATTTCGCCATGCCTCAAAATAAGTCTGGTTGAGATCAGGTGTACGCAAGCCATCATATATCGTATGCATATTCTTAAACTCTATACGCGGTTCATCTTCCAGTTTTTGCATAAAATGACAATGCCAACGAAGACGCGCTGAGAATGAACGCATAGCTTGTCGCCACTGAACTTTTGCCGGAATATCACTCTGTTTAATGCTGGCAATACGATTCTCTGTAGCTTGGTAAACCTCTCGCATCGATAAGCAGCCAAATGCCAGGTAAGGTGAGAGTCGAGAGCAACTATCTACTGCTGTCAGCGGTGAGGACATTTCCTTTGTATACCCCTGCCCACGCTGATGTAAAAACGTATCTAAAAGACGAAGTCCTTGTTCCCTACCACCTTTCTGTCTTTGGCTACATCCATCATCACTCAAGCCAAGCTTATCCGGACTAGGTAGGTAGTCATTTTTTTCACTAGGTCCGCTGAGTTTATCTGGGCACACATAGCATGCTTGATTCATATGCTGATACCAGCGTCTGGCCCAACCATCACGATCTTTAAGTCGTCTAATCACACCATGCTGGCGCGGTTGATGCCAATTAACCTGGTGATGGTCAGCCCAGCTTTGAACTGCTATATCTCGCTTATAAGTCCAACCATTCCAGGTTTCCTGGTGTGACCATACATCAGTGATGGCATATTGCTGACGTAATGATTCAAAAACGTTTACCGCTTCGCCGACCCGAACGATGAGTGGGCATCCTCTTGCTGTTAATACCTGATTGAGTTCGTACAAACATTCTTTTAGAAACAGGTATTGTCTGCGAGACATATCACCTTGTTGCCAAAGCTCTGGTTCAAACACATAAACAGGCAGAATAGGACCTTGCTCAGCTGCCAGGGTCAATGCTCCATGATCTTGAATACGTAAATCGCGTTTAAACCAAACAATATTCATCGAATAGTGACTTATTAATAACCAGTTTAAGGTTGAATACTTTCACTAAATATGTGAAAAATAAGTTAAGTCATGCTGTTTCTCGTTTTTGAACACGACATACGTCATCCACTTGTCACCTCATAAAGGTCAATTATGGAAAACAAAATCCTCTCCCCTGGAGCCAAAGCACTCGAAGTCAATCTTGATAACATTCGCTACGGTTCCTTTGCAGAAATTGGTGCGGGTCAGGAAGTCGTGCGTTGGTTCTTTCGAGTCGGTGGTGCAGCCGGCACCATCGCAAAAAGTATCTCAGCCTATGATATGAAAGTGAGTGATGATATCTACGGCAAAGCACCACGCTATGTTTGCCGTGAACGCCTTGAAGATATGCTCAAACTGGAATATGACCTGAATATCGAACGATTAAACGAACAGCGAGGCGAGACAACGGCCTTTTTTGCGTTTGCTGATACGGTCTCTGCACGTAACTATCACGGCACAAATGAATGTCATGGCTGGCTGGGAATTCGTTTTCAGACTGAACCTCATGCCGCCCCAAGCGAAATCATTATTCATGTTCGCATGCTTGATAATGAAAACTCGCTGCAGCAAGAAGCTCTGGGCATAATTGGTGTCAACCTTGTCTATGGCGCCTTCCACTACAGCCACAGCCCAGATTTACTGGTTAAGTCACTTCTCGATAATTTAACAACCGATCGAATTGAAGTCGACATGGTCGATTTGCACGGCGATGCCTTTTTACATGTTGATAACCGTGTTATTAGCTTACGGTTGGTGCAGTTAGGCTTAAGTGATGCAGCTATGTTTTCTGCCGATGGAAAAGTATTACAGCCCTCAGAACATCTTCGTAAGAAAAATGTATTGGTTGAACGTGGACGTTTCAGACCAGTGACTCATGTGAACATTGATATGCTCAATGCTGCCAGAAAGCAGTTTGATGCAGACAATCAAGCCTCACCGGCAGACACCATCTCCATTATGGAGATTACTATGCATAATTTGCGTAGTGGCAATGACAGTATTGATCTGGAAGATTTTATTAGTCGTGCCGATGTGCTTGAGGCAACAGGTCATACCGTGATGATTTCTGATTATCCAGAATACTATCGTCTTGTTTCTTATCTCTCACGTTACACGGATCGTCGTATTGGCTTAACCATGGGCGCATCCAGTCTGGTCGAATTATTTAATGATGAATATTACAGCAGCCTGCAAGGCGGTATTCTGGAAGCCTTTGGCCGCTTACTTAAACATAACGTGAGACTGTATATCTACCCTTACAAAGATACAAATACCAATACCTTATACAAGGTTGATAATCTTAATATTGATCCCAAGCAATCCTATCTCTATGAATATTTGAAACAAGGTGAACACGTTCAACAACTCGAAGAATTTAATGAGGCGTATTTGCCCATATTTTCTCCAGACGTGTTGAAAATGATTACTGACAATCAAGATGGTTGGGAAACATTAGTGCCTGATGTGGTCGCTGAGAAAATAAAAAAACAACATCTTTTTGGCTATAAAACGTCGTCATAATAATGAGTTGGTTTAGCCAATATTTTTATCTATATAGCCAGTGTTGAGTTCCCATAGAGAATAATGATGCGTTCATCTTGCATCCAATAAGCAGCGTGTTTAAGTTCTTTTTCACCTGTTTATTCACTGCAATGAACGCATTCACTATACGGAATACAGTCGCTAGCCCCTCTTTTATTTTTTATCTTATATTCATTCACTACGTTGTTGTGAATTAACAACACTTATCAAATCTTTACATTAATTAACATAACGGTTGAAATTAACCACATGACTGGATGTGTATAACCATCTTAAGTTATTCGTAAATTCATACTATCAGCGTGCTCGCACGTTTTATCAATCACAAAAATGTTGCAGTGGTTATTTTTAACCACTCGTTCACTTACTCAGTATGAAAACAGCTAAGCTTAAAGAATATCCATCCCAGCCCTGAAGGGAGTAACTCCTATAACAATCACGTTAATTCCATCGCTATAGTCCTCTTTCCACATGTAGGAGAGAGAGATGGAATTAAGAAGAAAACTGAGTAAAAGTGCGATGTTATCATCGCTCATCATGGCCTCATTGAGTGCTCATGCTGAGGAAGAAAGAGACGCTGTTGAAGTAGACAAAATGACCGTCACCGGAATTCTTCCGGATAAATTGGAAGCCGTTCCCGGTTCATTCGATATTATCGATGAGGATTACTTAGATACGCGTCGTCCAATTTCTAACATAGAAAGGTTACGTACAGTGCCCGGTATCAATATCGTACCCGATGGCAGCATGGGCTTTGATACCAATATTGGTATCAGGGGACAGAACCCACGTCGAAGTGCCAAAGCCATGATTATGGAAGACGGTATTCATCTACAACTGGCTCCTTATGGCGATCCTGTTGTGCATTACACTCCACCATCA
>NZ_DIAC01000054.1:4904-7248 GCF_002414625.1 Methylophaga sp. UBA5088
CATTAAGTCGTATCGAAGTCATCAAAGGCGCCGGTCAGATTTTATATGGCCCACAAACATTAGGCGGCGCGGTAAACTTCGTGACTAAACCTGTTCCTCGAAGTGGCAAGGTCGAGGGTACTATCACCTCCGCTTTCGGTAATCAGAATTATCGTTTACTGGATGGTGCCATAGGCTATGGTAACGAGTTAGGCGGATTCACTTTTGGCTTTACCCAGAACAAAGGTGATGGTGTCTATGATCACAGTGAATTTGATGTCAAAGATTACCGATTCAAAGGTGAGCTCGACATTACCGAACGTCAGACATTAGGCTTGAAATTAGTTCACACGCGTGACAGACGTAATTCTACAGAGGCCTATTTAACACCCTATGAATATGATCGTGATCCTTACTCGCATCCCTCTATTCAAAATGATGAATGGGAACAAGATCGTGACGTCGTACAGTTACAACATATTTTCCGTGTTAACGATAAATTCAAATTAACCTCACAGGCTTACTACACCGACACATTCCGTAATGGTCTACGCAGTACAGAAGAGAATGAAGGCGATCCGGATAGTAACGGTAATATCGTGTCGTTATTCAGAAACTGCCCGGGACAAGGTGACGAAGAAGGAGTCTCAGCTACTGATGTCAATGCCAGCTTATGTGCAGGTCGACATGCACCTCGTCAATATTACACACGTGGTGTAGAAACACGTGGTGACATCTCTTATAGTTTGTTTGACTTAGAACACGACACCATATTTGGTGTTCGCTATCATGAAGAGAACATACACCGTCAGGAGATCCTGTCGAAGAGTGTTGCTGAGCGTGAGAGTTATAAATTAGCACTGGCAAACAATCCGGGCGATGTGGAAGAAGCAAAAATTAAAACGCACGCTTTATCCTATTATTTGCAAAATACGACGTATGTAGGGAACTGGTCATTCACACCAGGTTTTCGCGTAGAAGATGTTCGTACCAGCGAAGAATTCTATGAAGGCGGTGTCCAGAATAACCGTGAAGCGTTGTCATACACTGAGTTTTTACCGAGTTTTGGCGTTGCATGGAATGGGATTACAGGTACCACAGTCTTTGCTGGAGTACATAAAGGCATCGCACCAGCTCGGGCTGATAGGGAGTTTACTGAAGACGGCGGTCGTGCTGAACCTGAAGAAAGCACCTTATATGAAGTTGGTTTCAGAAGCCGTTACTTCAAAGGTATCAATGTTGAAGCCACATTGTTCCACAATGATATTCAAAATACCTTAGTGGACTTTGGTGATACATTCGATAATAGTGGTGATAGTGAACAAACCGGTATCGAACTCTCAGGCCGTATCAACTTTGGTGATATTTTCGACTGGACAAATAATATCTATCTATCAGGTGCTTATACTAACTTATGGACAGCTGAATACAAAGATGGACCTGATCCGTCAATCAACGGTAACAGAATGCAGTATGCACCTGAACATATGTTAAATATGGATCTGGGATATGAACATCAAAGTGGTGTGAATGCCAGAATTGGTGTCCAGCATGTGAGTAAACAATTTGTTGATGATGGTAATACTCGTAACGAAGATGTCAGTGGACTGCAAGGCACTATCCCAGGATTCACTATCTGGAATGCGGGTGTGAATTACGCCGTGCCGAACTCAGGTATTACCGTCTTTGCTATTGTTGAAAACTTATTCGACAAAGAGTATCTGGTCAGTCGAAATGAAGGTAAATTAGTTGGTCGTGAACGCTTGTTCTTTGGTGGTATCACCTACGACTTCTAATAAAATGGGAATAAAACAATGGACTGTTTTTTCATTTAGTAAAAGCCCGTTTTTTAAAGCGGGCTTTTTTTTTGACTGAACATCAGCCTTCATACACATCCACTGGTTTCACCTGGTTAACCATTTATATCGAGCAAACATGACAGATATCGGTGATAAATTTGTATCTGTCAGCATGAATGTTAACGTAATCGATATACAACACTTTTTGGGTGACACAGGCTATGACCATGCAGCAAAAACACTCGACTTATTCCCCTGAACACAAAGAAGACAATGACAGTGAACAACTGCACCAACAACGCGACTTGATATTAACGCATGAGGAAGCGCTGGCAGGTAGTCCTGATGAAAGTGCAGCCTGTGGCGAGGAAGATATTGGTGCTGGTCTTGAATTTTTAGTGGCAAAACACGACCATCCTGACTCTGATAAATAACCGAGCAGAAACAGGCATTATCAAAAATCATGACATTTATAGACCTAATTTTAAGTTCTATACATTCTCCCCCTAGAACGCCTTAAAAACTCTCAAATTTGGGAAAAAAAATTTTGAGGTGTCAGGCCCCGC
>NZ_DIAC01000050.1:0-1857 GCF_002414625.1 Methylophaga sp. UBA5088
GACTTCATGGGTAACCAATTGATTAACCATTGGGGCACACCTTCCATTTTGACGGGATTTTTCAGGCTCACCAGCGTTTTACCATCAATATCTTCTAAACGCATTTCACGGTAATAGCCCATATCAAAAATGGCGCTCATCATTGTTTGTAATATCGGATCATTTTCATCTTCCATATGCGGGCTAAGTGAGAGACCCAACGATGTGGCGGTATCCTGCATATGTATTTCAGATTCAACTTCGAGATAGTCACGGATACTGCCCATGCTGATCACAAAGCTTGCTGAAAAAACAATCAGAAAAAGTAAGCTGATTAGAATTAACAACTGCTTAGAAAGTGACATATTGATTTCCTTATTACGATGTTCAGGCCATTTTAAGTACTGCCTGATGTATATCGGCTAACTTGATGGAATCTGATGAATTATCACCAAAACGCTAACAATACCCTGACCACGACATCACAGCAAGCATCATCAGCGCGGGCAATAAGTCTTTCGTTTCAGCAGGTTGATTGCTACGATCAGCGTTTCATTTATAGGCGATACAAATGTTATTAGTATTAGTGCAGATGGGGCTTCTCATTGCCTGTGGTTTTGCCTGGAAACAATGGGCACCAAGGCATATTCCAGCTCTGGCACACCGCCGCGCCTTAACCGATCTGGTTTTCTTTATTTTACTGCCAGCCCTGGTGTTAGATGTCATCTGGGGCGCACCCATAGATAAGACCTCTCTTAAAATTTCTCTCACGGCATTTTCTGGTTTGCTAACAGCAGGCATTGTTATGTGGTGTTTATTGCGATTTATCAAAACCACGCCTGAACAAAAAGGCGCACTGATGCTGGCTGCAATCTTTCCGAATGTGACCTACCTTGGTCTACCGGTCACCAATCAGGTACTCGGCTCATGGAGTAATGCCATTGTGCTGCAATATGACTTATTTGCCTGCACACCGGCGTTGATGACTTTTGGCATATTAATGGCGCATCATTTCGGTGGGGCGGGTCAGCAAAAAGTCCATCCCTTAAAAGAACTCACCAAGGTGCCGCCATTGTGGGCGGTTGTGATCGCGCTTTTATTAAATGTGCTGCATGTGCCACGTCCAGAACTGGTTCATCACACATTAACGACATTATCTGGTGGTGTGGTGCCACTGATGCTGATTGCCTTGGGCATGAGTATTCGCTGGGACAGCTTAAGACTACGTTATTTACCGCTTTTATTGCCGGTCGCTGTGATTACCTTATTATTGGTTCCAGTGGCTGTGTTTTTCACGGGGGGCTGGTTCGAACTGCCTGCGGATATCGCATTGGCAGTCGTACTTTTGGCTGCCATGCCGACTATGGTGTTTGGTGTTGTGATATGTGAACGTTACCAATTAGATAGTCCACTCTATGCTGCCGCAGTCACATTGACGACCTTATTAAGCGTTGTCACGTTACCTTTGTGGTTTCATTATTTACCCGGCCTGTAGTCAGACCAGATAAAGCCGGCTGCTTCAACGGCCGCAATCACATGTTGCATGGCTTGCTCAATTTGTTCAGCGTCACCACGCAAGCTGAATTCAATTTGAGGCTCATCGCCGAGTTTGGGCAAGCTTGATAATTTTAACTGCGGATATTGGGCGACAATCTCATTCATTGTCGGCAGTAAATCTGACTCACGCCCTTTCGTAATGGTAATGATTCTTTCCGCTTTGGGACGCAAGCCCTGTAAGTGTGGGTAATGGGTATCTAAAATCCATTCCAGCATGGGCCAGGACATTTCAGGGAAGCCCGGCATAAAGTGATGGTTATCCAGACTAAAACCCGGCACGCGATTAATAGTATTGGGAATAATGCGGCTACCTTCAGGTAG
>NZ_DIAC01000050.1:1972-9814 GCF_002414625.1 Methylophaga sp. UBA5088
CAATAGTATTGGGAACAATGCGGCTACCTTCAGGTAAGTGGCCCATCAAAATACGATTAGGATAGGCATCTTTACCAAACTGATCTTCAATTGCTTTGACTGCATCAGGGTGAGGTTTAATCTCAACGCCTTTCACTAAAGCAGCCGTCTGGCGGGTTCTATCATCCGGAGTGGCACCAATACCTCCGAAGCTGAACACCAGGTCAGGACTGCTCATTGAAAAGCGTAAGGCGCGTTCCAATTGCTGTGGATCGTCACCAACAATTAGCGTCCAACTTAATTCCAAATCACGTTTGGCCAGAACGGATTGTAAATGAGCGAAATGCTTATCCTGACGTTTGCCACTCAGAATTTCATCACCAATGATTAGCGCGCCAATATTCATTATTCAGTCTCTGGACGGTTACGCATAAAATCGGCTGTCTGTACAAACGACGCCATCAGCTGTTCTGAAAATAAGGGATCTAAATCCATCGATTTTAATGCCTGAGCCATACAATAAAGCCATTGATCACGTTCTTCGATACCAATAGAGAAGGGCAAGTGTCGAGCTCTCAGTCTTGGATGACCGTATTTATCAGTATATAAAGGCGGGCCACCCAACCAGCCAGTCAGAAACAAATATAATTTTTCTTCACTGATACTGATGTCTTTTGGATGGTAATCACGAATATGTTGTGTTTGAGGCGTCTCACACATCACCTCATAAAAAGTTTTGCATAGATGTCTGACACCGGCTTCACCACCGATACGTTCGTAGGGAGTTGCTATTTCAGCCATGATTGAATTCAACAAAAAAAGACTAGTTTAACCTTGTTGAACAAGACGATAAAGCGAATCAAGGTTGCGAGCTTGGCCGCAGACCGGGATAATTGGCCCATCTTTTAGCAATAAACAGGAGAATTATCCTATGAGCGATAGAATTGTCATGCGTACAGGTGAAGCACTGGTTGGCGGTGGTCCTGCTTTTACAGCGGCTGAGCCAGAAGTCGTTATCGGTGAATTAGACGGTCCATTTGGTACCGCATTTGCTAACCTGATGGGCGACCAAGTACAAGGTCACTCACGCGTATTAGCGCTGATGAACACTGACATGCAAGTTAAACCTGCCACATTAATGGTCAGTAAAGTCACTGTTAAGAAAACAGCTTACACCAACATTCTGATGGGTACAGTTCAAGGCGCTATCGCTAACGGCGTATTAGATGCTGTTCGTAACGGTACTATTCCAAAAGAAAAAGCGAACGATTTAGGTATCATCGTTTCTGTATGGTTGAACCCAAGCATCGTGACTGTAGAAGACTTAGATCACGAAGCTTTATTCAACATTCACCGCGAAGCCACTCGCCGTGCTATCGAAAAAGCCATGAATAACGAGCCAAGCATCGATTATTTATTGGAAAATCAAGATAAATTGGTTCACAAATATTACCAAAAAGAACTTGATGCTAAAAAATAAAAACTGGAAACTCAATGAGTTAGCTGTGGTCTCTGTATAAGAGGAGATATTCACAGCCTCAAGTTTTAAACGGTCTGTCTTTTAAACTGGACAGACCGTTTTTTTTGCCATGTATAATCGGTGGCAAATGAAGAAACATTCAAGGTAGATATGGACCTCTATTCCATTGATAAATTAATGCATGAAACCCGACAGCTTGCGGCAAAATACCGTGAAGCTACTGGGAGCACCCTACCGATTACTGGCGAGATTGCCCGCTTTGATGCAGCAAGAGCGCTCAACCTTTCACTGATTAATGACCCCAACAGTCCGATTGATGCGACCGGCAAGGAAGGACATCGGCAGGATAAACGTATTATTATCAAAGGCCGAGCCATTTTTGATAGCAGTAAAGCCAGCCCCAGAATTGGACAATTAAATCCTGAACAGGATTGGGATCTGGCTGTATTAGTGCTGTTTGATGAGCACTACGATGTCGATGAAATCTATGAAGCAAGCCGTGAAGCTATTGCGGATGCATTAGATAATAAAAAAGACAGTAATCGAAAAAAGCGCGGTGCCATGTCTATCGCACAATTCAAGATTATTGGTGAACGGGTATGGACCCGCGAAAACGGTCTAGAAACCGACGTATGGGAAAATCAGGACGACTAATCATTTGAGGGTAAATGGATGACTATTACGGGATTTATATTTTGGGCTGTCGTTGTTGTTTTAGTTGTTTACCTCATCATCATCTATAACAATCTGGTTAGTCTCAAACACAATGTCAGTAAAGCCTGGTCAAACATTGATGTATTACTCAAACAACGCCACGATGAACTGCCCAAGCTGGTCGAAACCTGTCGGCAATATATGCAGTACGAACAGGACACCCTGGAAAAAGTCATGCAGGCGCGCGCATCCGTTGCCACTGCTCAACAAAACGGTGATATTTCAGCGTTAGGTTCTGCCGAAGGGGCATTGCGCATGGGATTAGGCAGCTTATTCGCTGTAGCTGAAGCCTATCCGGAGTTGAAAGCAGATCAATCATTCCAGCATTTACAGGCTCGGATAACGGGGTTAGAAAACACTATTGCAGACCGACGTGAATTTTATAATGAAAGCGTCAATATCAATAACGTCCGTATCGAGCAATTTCCCGATGTTATCCTGGCACGCTTTTTTGGCTTTAAATCGTTTACCTTGCTCGAATTTACATCCGAAGAACTGATTGATCTGGATATCAAGAGCTTGTTTGAACGCTAGATGCAGGACTGGTTGGCTTCGCTTTCTGTTGAGATAAATAAGCTCACTGTTACTGAGTTTTATATTGCAACGGGTGTCTTATCGGCGATAGTGATCGTCGTGTTTTATCAGATGGTCAAACACTATAAATATGCCAGACTGATTGAAAATGTACCAACGGCTAAAATCCGCTCCGCACCACAGGGATATGTGGAACTGATTGGTACCACTACATTAATGGATGGCCCACCGATTATTTCGCCGGTATCAGGTACAAGATGTGTCTGGTTTCGTTATACGATTGAAGAACAAGTCACTGAATATGAAGGGAAAGGGCGTATCAAGTCGCGCTGGAAAGTCATTAAAAAACATAGCAGTGACGATATTTTCTTGTTAGATGATACTTCGGATCAGTGTGTAATTGATCCGGATGATGCCAATGTCATTACAAAACGTAAAAATCGCTGGTACAAACGAGATACTTTTCCTGCACGTCGTTATACCGAGTGGACCATACTGGAAGGGGATTATCTTTATGTGCTGGGTGATTTTCAAACCGTTGCCAGTGTTGAAGACGCAAGTTTAAAAAATATGATGACCGCCACCTTAAAAGATTGGAAACAGGATCCTAATGATCTTTTACATCGTTATGATACCAACCGTGATGGTCAGCTCAGTCAGCAAGAGTGGGAGCAAGCAAGACAAGATGCTTACCAGCAAGCGAAAGTAAAAGTCGGTGCCATGGCACATGAAAAACCACTGAGTATACTGAAAGCATCAACACAGAAAGACCAGCCATTTATTTTATCTACTGAATCAGAAGCGAACTTGATCAACCGTCACAAAAGCATTGCTTATGCATGTGGACTTGGCTTTTTTATCGTGGGTATCTGTCTGGTGTGGATGATAAATCAACGAATAGGGATAGTATGATCGAACGCATTGATGAACTATTTGCAGACAATGGTTTATTATCCAAACACATTTCAGGTTACACCAGTAGAACCCAGCAATTGGAGATGGCACGACAGGTCGGTGAAGCGCTAACGCATGGTGATATTCTTATCGCTGAAGCCGGCACGGGTACAGGTAAGACCTTTGCCTACCTTGCACCAGCCATGCTTTCAGGGCAGAAAGTGTTTATCTCAACGGGTACAAAAAACTTACAAGATCAATTATTTAACAAAGACTTACCGAAACTTCGTGAAGTACTTTCTGTGCCATTAAAAACGGCCTTATTGAAAGGCCGAAGTAATTATCTCTGTCATCACCGTCTGGAATTAGCTGAATCTGAACCCGGTCAGCAATACCATCAACACACCTTGCAAACCTTGCGTGAGTGGGGCGGTAAAACAACCACAGGTGATTTAAGTGAAACGGATTTATTAGAAGAAAACTCGCCGTTGTGGCCCAAAGTGACGTCAACGGTTGATAATTGTCTTGGGCAGCAATGTCCTCAATACGATGAATGCTTTATTGTTGAAGCGAGACGTAAAGCACAGGAAGCCGACATTGTCGTGGTGAATCATCATTTATTAATGTCAGATATGGCACTAAAATCATCTGGTCAGGGCGAGGTTTTACCTGATGCCGATGCGTATATTATAGATGAAGCTCATCAACTCCCTGCCATTGCCAGTCAATTCCTCGGCCATCGAGTCAGCAGTCATCAACTCCAGGAGTTAAGCCGAGACAGTATCCGTGAAATGGAAGCTGAAGCAACGGATATGAACGATATCCGCACTGCGGCAGAACAATTAGATAATCGCTTACATCAATTTAATCTATCTTTGGGTGAACATGAGCAACGCGTTCCCTGGCAACCCGTGTTAGAAAAGTCACAAGATATTATAGAAAAGCTCGATATCTTACTAGAATCATTAGAGAAATTAGAAATTCAACTCGATGCAGCTTCCGAGCGGGGCAGAGGCTTAGAACAATGTTACCAACGCTGTCAGGATTTGATTGAACGTTTGTCCATATTTCAGCAAAACGAACAAACAGACTTAGTTTTATGGCTGGACAACCGTAATTCGAGTTTTATTTTGCATGCCACGCCACAAGAAGTCAGCCAGTATTTCCAAGCCTGGATAAAAGATAAACCACAGGCTTGGGTCTTCACTTCAGCCACACTCACGGTAGCAGGCAAGTTTAATAACTTCACTCATCAGCTAGGTTTGGAAGATCCGGTGACAGCCAGCTGGCAAAGTCCATTTGATTATGGCAAACAAAGCTTGCTTTATATGCCGACGATTCCAGTTGAGCCATCCAACCCGAGTTACAATAGCCATGTTGCTGAAGTCGCAAAATCAGTCATTGAGCACAGCCAAGGGCGAATCTTCTTATTATTCACCAGTTATAAAGCGATGCATGAAGTCGCTGAAGCCTTAAAAGAATCTGATTATCCCGTGCTGGTTCAAGGCTCTGGCGCTAAAACGCAACTGCTCGAAGAGTTTCGCAGTCATGGCAATGCCATTTTGCTAGGTACGAATAGTTTCTGGGAAGGGGTAGACGTTAGGGGAGAAGCGTTATCCTGCGTGTTGATTGATAAAATTCCTTTTGCTTCACCTGGCGATCCGGTGCTGGAAGCACGCATTAATGATTTAAAAGAGCGGGGCGGTAATCCCTTTCGAACGATCCAAATCCCTGCTGCAGTTATTCAGCTAAAACAGGGAATTGGCCGTTTGATTCGTGACACCCATGACTCTGGTGTGTTGGTATTATGTGATCCACGTTTTCTGAGTAAACCCTATGGCAAAGTGTTTATGCGGAGTTTACCGCCAATGCCAATCAGTCAGAATATTGAAGATGTGAAAGCCTTTTTTGCCAGTCGCATTTGATAAGCACTAATTCAGATCCGCTGCATATTCTTTTAACACTTCCATAGGAATCACTTCAGTGGCACGCTGATGTGTGGCAGCCAGGTAAATTTTAGGCGCCATATCATGCTCATATGCTTCCAACCAGCGCTGAGCACATAAACACCAACGATCACCTGGTTTCAAACCAGGAAAACCAAACTCTTTTACCGGTGTGGTTAAATCATTACCACGAAAACGTGAATATTCCAGAAATGCCTGACTGACTTGCACACAGACTGTGTGCTGACCGTAGTCAGCATCACTCGTATTACAACAACCATCACGGTAGAAACCTGTGAGAGGATCTTCACTACAACTTTCTAACTTCTCACCAAAGACATTCAGCGATTCATCAATATCCATCTAACTTTCCATTAGTCATATTTAATGTATTTAAAGCGAGCATCATCAGGTGTGCCCACTAAGGCGCCATCATCAAGTCCAGGCTGCCACATCACCACTTCTTCAAATTTTTTCGCTAACTCAAAATCTTTATCGGTAATACCTTTTGCCGCATGATTAGTCAGCTTGACGATAACAAAGGCATAAGACACCGTTAAATCCGGATGGTGAAAACCCGCCTCAGCTAAATGACCAATGGTATTCACTACCATTAAAGTACTTTTCCAGCCACTGGTTTTATATTTGCGACGTATCCAGCCGTTCTCTAAATACCAATGTGGAAGCTCTTCTTTTAAACGCGCTTCAACTTCTTCATCTGTATAGGTTTTTTCAGTACCATCTTCACGCCAGCCCATAATTAGCTCCTTATGTTTATTTCTATCCACTCCAGTTATACAGAAATGAAATCATGAGTCAAAAACAGATCAGGGTTTGTAAGCAAAGCAGGTAAGCGTAAGATAGGGAGTCAGTAAGCAATCAACGAGGTAATTTATGTCAGAGCAAACAAGTTTTAAGGATGCAGGGTTTTTATCAGAGCAATCAAGAACTGGCACGCTCAGTGTAGAAATCCACCAAACCCCACAATACCTTGTTTGTGAAGATTTAAGTCAGCTGGGTCAATCAATTTTAAATCATTGCCGTATTCGTCCTGATGATAAAAGCGAAGTTTATTTAAGTCTCTATTTCCAACGTATGTTGTCTCACTTTCAGTCCGTTCTGCTAATGGCTGAACGAGGCATGATCCACGAAACAGAAATCATGTCACGCTGTTTGCTGGAAACCTTATTTAATCTGGCAGCGTTTTATCGTCATGAAGACTTTCTCGAAGCCATGACAGATGGCGACACCGATCAAAGAAGGGAAGTACTGACACGTTTTTATCTAAAACAGCTTGAGGTCCATGCCCTGACAGAACTTGAAATGAATGATTTGGAACGCATGATTAACAGTGCTGATGAAATTAACCGCGGTGATGTCAGCACTGCCATCAAAGCTGAAATGGCTGGTTTGATGAGCGAATACCGAACTGAATATGCGTTTTTGAGCGAAACGGTACATTGCCGAATTCATTCTGTCGAACAAGACTTGGAAATGGACGATCATCAAATTATCGTTGGTATTGCCACCCGTGCAGAAGACACCAATCGTTTAGCCAGTTTATTAATGAATGCGGCTGATTATTTGATTGATGGTATCACCATCATACTTGAGTTACACAAACAGCCTGAACAACACGCTCACTTTGAACAAATCAGACGACAGGTTCAAAAAGTCTGGCAAAACACGACTGTTAAGGTCGCTCATCGTTAAAAACAGTATTTTTCAAATTTTAAAATCTGCAGGGTGATTACCCGAAATAAATGTCAGATTTTAAATTTTGAACGTACAAAGAGAAGGGGGCGTTTATACTCATTAAATGCTCCTTTTTTTATAGTCATCATTTCTTCTTTGTTTTTCTGAGTATCATATTCTCTCGATATAGTTCATCCACTAACTGCTGATTGATATGCAAAGCCAGAATTTCACCACTGGTAAATTTCTCCCCGGATGGTGACCAAAGAAAACCATTTCCAAAAGACCATCCTTCAAAACAATGACGTCTTCCAATTGTTGGCATCTTGCCACCAAGCAATAAAAGACACTCAATAATCACTTTAGGGGCACAGTATGTTTGCTCATAACGGGCCACGGTTCTTGGTGATAATTCCAAATATTCTGCGACTTGTTTCTTTGTCATTCTGGCAGCATATCGAGCCTCTCTAAATGTCTTTTTCATCTTAAATATCTGTTTATCAACTGCCAGAAGAGGCTAATTTTAATAAGAGCATGTAAATACTCACATCTATTGCTATTACTGTTCTTAGATATTCTATTTAACATAATATATATTAT
>NZ_DIAC01000050.1:9935-10497 GCF_002414625.1 Methylophaga sp. UBA5088
AACATAATATATATTATGCGAACTTAAATGGATGTAAAAAAGAGAGCCGAATGCCTCGATTTTTAAGATGCTCGGATTATGCTTTGGGATGTTCTTATAATACGACTTATGACAAATTGACCTTTGTCATTGAGGATGTTTATTGTGTTGTTTTGCAGGTATTCAAATTTTAAAATCTGACTTTTATTTTGGGTAATCACCCTGCAGATTTTTAAATCTTAATTTAGTTGTCGATTGCCAGGTAATTCAATCCATAACCTAATGACTCCAACTGTGAATCGAATTTGTCTGGATTTAGAACCCTAAAATTGACTAGATATTTGGCCGGTTCATTGAGTGCCTTAAAACTACTGCAAGCAATTAAAAATATGTGAGTTTTAAATTCTAACTTTATTTGAGAATAAATATTTTGGCCGCTTCAGTGGCCGGATGATTAAAACAGCGTCAGAGTATGTATTAACCAAGAAACTCCGAATTTCTGAGTGTTTCTAATTTTGTATAAAAACCAATTTCTTTTAGATAGTTTTGCATCCGTTTTGGGGGTCCTAGGGATTTTGCCTCC
>NZ_DIAC01000031.1:0-4388 GCF_002414625.1 Methylophaga sp. UBA5088
TCGACTGTCTTTTTCGTTTCACCTTCAAGCAGATCGGCTTGGTAGGCTTCAATAGTGCGGCCATATTCCGTTTCAACCTGGTAGGCTTCCATGATGCGGCGATATTTTTCTGCCAAGGATACATCTGCGCGTCCCATCATGGCATTAAGAGCCGCTAAACGTGTTTGCCGTTCCTGCTGTAGAAAAGGGATATCAAGCTCGACGAATTGAGTCAGCACATCTACCATTTTCAGCATTAGCGGGACAATATCATGCTGAGTTGTTTCAATATTATCGAGCTGCTCAGAAATTGAAGCCATTTCTTGTTGTTGAGAGTCAACGAGGGCCTCGAGCTGATCATTGTAGGATTTGAGGCTTTGAGTTTGTCGTAATACATCACGATACTCTGCCAACATATCCGTGGTTTCATCAGACAAATTATCAATCTTTTCTTGAGACTTTTGTGCCGCGATATCGGTATTGACCTGAGTATCAATCGCCTCATCTAAGGCGCCAGCATTGGCCAGAAAAGGCAATGCTATAAGAATACTCAACTGCCAACCACATTTGATGGTTTGCTTGAGGTGCATAAATTCCAAATCCCTTATTTGCCGCTTAACGGCAGTAAACGAAAGAGGAATATTAACAAGAGAATGGAAAGTGGGGAAAGCTCTCTGTAAAATTACAGGCAAAAAAAAGCCAGATACAAATTGTATCTGGCGAAACCTTCATAGAAGGAGAGAGAAATATAAGACAATAGAAGCTGAACATTCCTATGGACTTGTGATACAGCTTACTGAATGCAAGCCCATTCGCCATGAGCGACTTCTCCTTTTAAAACGGGAATATGTTCCTTTTCAAAAACATACAAGNNCATAAGACTATAGAAGCTGAAATTTCTATAAACTTGAGATACATAATACAAATCGCCCGACGTTTGCAAATGAGCGACTTATCCTAATAACTCGGGAAATTATTCCTATTCCTCTTTCCTTCAATATCAATTATTTACGATGCAATGCCATGACTTATCGCAAAGCGCATCAGCTCTGCGGTTTTACTGATATCTAGCTTACTTTTAATTTGCGTCAGGTTATTGGCAACCGTTTTATAACTAATTCCTAACACTTCAGAAATCTCAGTCATACTCTTGCCCTCACCTAACAATCGTAATATTTCCAACTCACGACGCGACAAATCACTTAGAGCACTCGTACCAGCATCTATATTCAACATGGCTAACTGTTGAGCCATATCCGGACTTAAATAAATTTTACCATCAAGTACTTTACTCACCGCTTCCACTAAGTGATCCGCGGCATTATTCTTGGTGATATATCCTCTGGCACCAGACTGCATCGCACGCGAGGCAAAGACGGGGTCTTCGTGCATACTGAACATCAACACTTTCGCATCTTCACGGTTAGCCCTGATACGTCTTAATACTTCCAGACCACCGACACCTGGTAGTGTAATATCCAGCAACACCATATCAGGCTGAGACTCCTGAAAAAGGCGGTACCCTTCTTCGCCTGTTTCAGCTTCGAGAACTGTAGCCGAGGGAATTTGTTGAATCAGTTGACGACAACCTGCTCTGACTATCGGATGATCGTCCACCACCAAAATTGTTAATGCCTGTTTCATTTTTTGTTTCACCCTTTAATGGAATCAACACTCGGACCTGTAAACCACGTCCTTCTTCCGTATCAAACGCTATACGACCACCGAGTGCTGACACCCTTTCTCGCATACCAATTAAACCAAACCCTTTCACCAAGTTAGCATCCAGACCTTTTCCGTCATCCGTCACAGCGACTTTAATTGTCTCAGCTTCCCGGCGTACTTCAACTTTTACATGACTGGCATGGGCATGACGTACGCAGTTGGTCGTACATTCCTGCACCAGACGGTAAATCGTGACCTGTAAGGTATCAGGTAAGGATTCAAATTCACCGACAAAATCCCATTCCCAGTCAATCTCTGGCTGGCGCTCACGCCAGTTATGCAACATATCTCTTAATGCTTCGGTTAGCCCTAAATCATCCAATGTCATAGGACGCAATCGACTTAGCATTTTTCTCACAAGAGATTGAATATGATTAGTGATGGTCTTGACTGACCCCACTTTCTCTTCAATCTCGATCAAATGATTTTCGCCAGCAATTCGTTCAATTTCACCTAAATCAACGCGAATCCCGAATAAACATGGCGCTAACTCATCATGTAGTTCTCTTGCCAGATCGCGCTGCTGGGATTCCTGCAAGCTGAGCATATTACCCGCAAGCGCATGGTTTTCGACCATCGTCTTTTCTAGCACGCTGGCCATATGGTTAAAACGAATCTGGATAGGATTAAGCTCTTTTACGGCAGAAGTATCAACACGAGCTGTAAAGTCACCCTGTTCAAGATGGCCTAAGGCATCAGACAATTGCGACAATGGCCGTAAGCCTTGACGCAGAGCGAGATAAATCAGACTCAAGATCAGTAATAAGAAGAATACACCCAGCCAGAATAACGTTTGAATATCCTGCCAGACCTCCGTGACTTCATCGCTGGGATCGGCTTCAACCACCAAATAACCATAGGATTTACTGCCTTTGGTAATAAGGCGTCTAAAGGCCACGGCCTCAGGCTCCATCATACGAATGAACCAGTCCGGTGCATCAGGTTTATTAAAAAAGCCGGTTTGATCTTCCTGACCAATTAGCGGTTGGCCATGCATATCTTCAAACCAGGCTCGTATATGGCGGGTATGTCTGACACTATCGACAATCAATGTCAGTCGTTCACTCAGATCATTAGAAAAACGTAATGTCGGAAGCGCATTTACCAGCAAACCTTTCGCTAATTGCGTACTGGAGGCCATTTCTTGAGCAAGCGCTAATCTGGCGTTTTGCACCATGAAATAGCCGGCGGCAGCAAAGTTAATCAGCAAAATGATGCTGACTATAATCAGTAATCGTAGTTTTAAACTCATGATCATCAGTACAATAGATGAGATAAGTTTAGAATTATCGCACAGTTACAACGGAGACGATTAGGAAACAGCATGCAAAATAACCACGATTTGTTCCAAAAAGCCCAAAAACATATCCCAGGTGGCGTCAACTCGCCGGTTCGCGCATTTAAAGGTGTAGGCGGTGATCCCGTGTTTTTCCGCGAGGGAAAAGGCGCATGGCTAACAGATGCGACAGGCAAAAAGTATGTTGACTACATTGGTTCTTGGGGACCTATGATTGTCGGTCATGCACATCAGGAAGTACTTGATGCTGTCAAAGAGGCGGTAAATCATGGTTTAGGTTTCGGTGCCCCAACAGAAATCGAAACAACGATGGCTGACTTGGTATGTGAGATAGTACCTTCAATGGAATTAGTCCGTATGGTCAGCTCTGGTACTGAAGCGACAATGAGTGCTATTCGCTTAGCTCGTGGCTATACCGGCCGTGACAAAATCGTCAAGTTTGAAGGCTGTTATCACGGTCATGCTGACTCCCTACTAGTGAAAGCCGGTTCTGGTGCGTTAACTTTAGGTGTTCCTTCTTCTGCCGGCGTCCCTGCGTCATTGGCAGAACATACCCTGACTTTGCGTTATAACGATCTGGAGTCTGTCAAAGCCTGCTTTGAAGAGGCCGGTGATCAGATTGCCTGTATTATCATCGAGCCTGTTGCCGGTAATATGAATTGTATTCCACCCGTGCCTGGATTCCTTGAAGGGCTGCGCGCCATTTGCGATGAGTACGGTACTGTATTGATTTTTGACGAAGTGATGACTGGATTCCGTGTTGCCTTGGGTGGCGCGCAAGCCCATTACAATGTCACTCCAGATTTAACGACATTTGGCAAAATTATCGGTGGTGGTTTACCCGTTGGCGCCTTTGGTGGCAAACGAGAAGTCATGGAGCACATAGCTCCATTGGGACCTGTTTACCAGGCAGGAACCTTATCCGGTAATCCCATCGCCATGGCAGCGGGCCTGACCACATTAAAACTCATTCAGCAATCAGGCTTTCATGCCGCGTTAACCAGCACCACTGAAACGCTAGTCTCAGGTTTGCAGGAACTGGCTGATAAAGCCGGCATTCCAATGACAACGAATCAGGTCGGCGGTATGTTTGGCCTGTTCTTTACCGAAGATAGTGAGGTGAATTTTTACGAACAGGTCGTGGCCTGTGATCAAGAGCGTTTCAAACACTTCTTCCATTTGATGCTTGATAACGGCGTGTATCTGGCACCATCAGCATTTGAAGCAGGTTTTGTCTCTGCGGCCCATGGTCAGCAAGAAATTGAACATACCTTATCTGCAGCAAAAACCGCATTCGCCGCTTTGTAATCGGCAATCAGTGATAAAGCCATACATCGCTCACTGGTGTATGGCTTTTTACGTTAAGATGGCTTCACATCACCGGAAT
>NZ_DIAC01000031.1:4464-5226 GCF_002414625.1 Methylophaga sp. UBA5088
TTCTGGCACAGATCCCCGTTATGACAGACCTTTGCAGTTTGCCGGTATTCGCACCGATGAAGATCTCAATATCATTGGCGAACCGTTGATGATTTATTGCAAACCCGCCAACGATTTTTTACCTCATCCACAAGCATCTCTAATCACCGGCATTACACCACAAAAAGCGGAAAAAGAAGGCTTGACTGAGGCCGAGTTTATGGCGCGTATACATGCTGAACTGGCAGAGCCAGGCACCTGCGGTGTGGGTTATAACAGTTTACGGTTTGATGATGAGTTCACCCGCTTTAGTTTGTTTCGTAATTTTTATGATGCTTATGCCCGTGAATGGCAGAACGGTAATTCTCGCTGGGATATTATCGACATGGTCAGGCTGACTCGGGCACTCAGACCGGAAGGCATCAACTGGCCTGATCGCGAAGACGGCAAACCCAGTTTTCGATTAGAGCATTTAACCGCAGCCAATAATATTGAACAAATTGGTGCTCATGATGCCCTAGTAGACGTTTATGCCACCATAGAAATTGCTAAGCTCATTAAAAATGCACAACCCAAATTATTTGATTATGTTTATCAGAATCGTCGCAAAAATGCGGTTGCCCCCCTACTGAACATCCGTGAGCGCACGCCTGTCATTCATGTATCTAGAATGTATCCCAGTGAGTATTGCGGCGCGGCAATGGTGGTACCTTTAGCAAAAGATCCGACCAATCCTAATGGCGTTATTGTCTACGACTGTCGCTACGATCCTACCGATTTAAT
>NZ_DIAC01000031.1:5339-7354 GCF_002414625.1 Methylophaga sp. UBA5088
GATCCTACCGATTTAATAGAGCTTGATGCTGAGACCTTACAACAACGTTTATTCACCCCTTCGGCTGAGTTGGCTATCGGCGTGGAGCGTCCTGCACTGAAAACAATACATATCAATAAATGCCCGGTGGTGGTACCGGTAGCCACGTTAAATGATGCTGCAGCCCAGCGCTTGCATATTGATCGTGCTCAACATCAAAAACACATGGATATGCTTAATGCAGCTGGTGATTTAACAGAAAAACTCTCGCAAATATTCAGCCCTAAACCATTTGATCCCGTATCCGATCCTGATGCCAGTCTCTATAGCGGTGGTTTTTTCAGTGATAATGACAAACGCAAAATGGAGATAATTCGTTCAGCTGAACCTGATATGTTAAAGACCTTATCTATTCCGTTTGAAGATCCACGCCTGGCGGAAATGTTATTTCGCTATCGTGCACGAAACTGGCCTGAGTCATTGAGCTCGGATGAGCAAGAACAATGGCTGCAGTACCGTCAACAACGTTTGGCAGATGATACAGCCAGCCCTATTCTGAATTTTTCAGCGTTTTATGCCGCTCTGGCCGAGGCCAGACAACAAGATTTATCTGAAAAACAGCAAACGGTTCTCACCGACTTAGCTCATTACAGTGCGCAATTAGCCGCTGAGTTGGGTTATCAGACAACATAATATGACTCAGCAATACGACATCCTGCTTACCACGCTTAATGCCCGCTATATGCACTCTGCATTTGGGTTGAGGTATTTACTTGCCAACTTGGAAGAACTTGAATCAAAAACCAAAGTGATCGAGTTCACTATTCAGGAACAAACACTCAATATTGCTGAGCACCTGTTGCAGCATCAGCCTAAAATTATTGGCTTTAGTGTATATATATGGAATATTCGTGAAATCAGTGACATTGTTACCGTCATTAAACAAATATCACCCGACACCGTTATCGTGCTTGGTGGGCCGGAAGTCGGCCATTACCCGGATGTACCAGATATCTGTGAGTTAGCTGATTTTGTGATCAGTGGTCCGGGTGAAAAAAGCTTTCGTGAGCTGTGCCGCCAAATTTTAGATAAAGCACGGCCTGAAACAAAATATATTGATGGTATCGCTACTGAGTTAGCTGAATTACAACTGCCCTACCACCTCTACAATGAAGAGGACATTCGTAACCGACTGATTTATGTCGAAGCATCACGCGGCTGTCCGTTTAAGTGTGAGTTTTGTTTGTCGGCCTTAGATAAAACAGCAACCGCCTTCCCGCTGGAATCATTCCTGGCTGAAATGGATGCCTTATGGCAACGCGGCGTGCGTAACTTTAAATTCATCGATCGGACCTTTAACCTCAAGGTCTCCACCAGCATTCGCATTCTGGAGTTTTTTCTGGAGCGTATGACAGATGATTTATACCTTCACTTTGAAGTCGTGCCTGATAATCTACCTGATAAATTAAAAGAGGTATTAACGCGCTTTCCCCCACAAAGCCTACAATTTGAGATTGGTATTCAGACATTTGATAGTGATATCCAAACACTGATCAGCCGCAAACAAAACAATGATAAGACTCGCGAAAATATCCGCTGGCTACGCGAACATACTGGTGCTCATTTACATACCGATCTGATTTTTGGCTTGCCCAGTGACACATTAGATAATTTCGCTGACAGCTTTAATCAACTAGTCTCACTCAATCCCCATGAAATTCAACTAGGCATTCTCAAACGCTTAAGGGGCGCACCACTCAACCGTCACAATGATAACTATGCCTTAAACTATAACCCGCAAGCACCCTATAATATTTTATCTACTAACACCGTCGACTTTATGACGATGCAACGGGTCAATCGCTTTGCTCGCTTTTGGGATATGATTGGCAACTCAGGTCGCTTTATTAATACGTTGCCATTGATACTTGCTGATGATGCCTTTGCTCGCTTTATGCTGGTGTCAGACAGACTTTTCGAGATTAGTGGCAGTACGTGGAAAATTGCACTCAAACGTCTGTTTGAATTGTTATTTG
>NZ_DIAC01000031.1:7414-17474 GCF_002414625.1 Methylophaga sp. UBA5088
GTTAAGAACCAATTAAAGCTCGATTATGCTCGCGCGGGCGTCAAGGGTGTTCCGGATTATGAGAACTTGCCTAGCATTAATAAGCCGGCCAAAGCAGGTATTGCCAATAAACGCCAGCGTTATCATGCATGAAAGGCTTACTGACCGCTTTTCGAGTCAATAATATAGATTCCAACTATGGCTAAACAATCTACATCATCCAAAAACGTTATTCCGAGTCCATGCTTGCGGAAATGCTGCCTGGATGAGCGAGATGTCTGTTTAGGGTGCTTTCGTAAAATCGATGAAATTACTGGCTGGTCTGCCATGAATAATAATGAAAGACTAAAAACATTAGACCTTTGCCAGCAGCGAAGAAAACTACGTCTGGCACAAAAACGAAAAGCTAGATAATCAACTTAGACAGTGTTTTAAACTCGGGATGCTTTGCATCACCAAGGCATTCAAATAGCAGTGACTCAACATTGGTGATGATGGCCCCAGCCTCCCGCAGACGACTTAAGGCATTTTGATGTTTTTCCTTATGACGTGAGCACACTGCCTCTTCAATCACAAACACTTCATAGCCTTGCTTTAATAAGTCTAAAGCTGTTTGCAAAATACAAATATGGGTTTCCATACCCGTTAAGAATACCTGCTGGCATTGCGAGCTCTTTAGGGTCTCAACGAACGCGTCAACCTGCCAGGCTGAGAATGCTGTTTTCTCATGTATCGGCGTGTTGCCAGGTAATAGAGCCTGTATATCAGAGTTTGTATGGCCTAAGCCCTTCGGATACTGCTCGGTGACGACCACGGGCAGTGTTAATGCATCAGCCGCTTTGAGCAAGGTCATCACTGACTTCTGAACGTGTTCTTGTTGCTTTTGTGGCATCGCTGACAATAGCCGATCTTGAATATCGACTACTATCAGCATACCCTTCCCTGCATTAGCTTTGGTGAGTTTCTGACTCACTTATGACGTCCCTTTTCCTAGCCAGTTATTTATATCGACTAAATCATTCACGCTTAAAATACCTGCCGCTTGTTTTAGGCGTAGCGTATCTAAAATGTAGTCATAGCGAGAACGGGCATAATCACGTTTTGCACTGAACAGATTACGACGCGCATTCAGTACGTCTACCGTTGTCCGTGTGCCAACATCGTATCCTGCTTCGGTTGACTCCAGGGCTTTTTCATTCGAAACCACCGCTTGTTTAAGCGCTTTAACACGGCTGATGCCCGACATCACACCATTGTATGACTCGCGAGTTTGACGTGTCACCGCTCGACGCTGCTGTTCTTCAACTTGCATTGTCTCATCTAGACGATGGCCTGCTTCACGCGTTCTGGAAGAAACTGCACCACCAGAATAGATGGGTAGATTAAACTCAAGACCTATCGTTTCATTGCTAGCATTACTGCGACCGTTAATACCATCACTATCAGAGTTATAATTCTTCTGAGCCACAATACCTAATGAAGGGTAGTGACCACTACGTTGCAGTTCAATGGTTTGTTTTGCAGCTTCAACATTAATATTGGCGAGTAATAATGATGGGTTCTGTGAAATCGCTGTATCACTCCAGGCATCAATATTGGCTGGCTCGGGTTTGACCAGCGGCGACTCACCGTATAAACCAACCAAGTCATCAATATATCTGCCAGCCGTCTCACGAAGTTGCTCTTGAGCATTAGCCAGATCGTTTTGCGCCTGAATCACTCGGGCATTGGCCAGATCATAAGCCGCTTGTGACTCCGTGATATCAGTGATCGTTGCCATGCCAACATCAAAACGCTGCTGCATTTGTTCTAATTGTTTGGAGATCGCTTCACGTTCAGCCAGCGCAAAAGTGAGATCGTCCTGAGCACCCAAGACACCAAAATAACGCTCAGCTACACGTAACGTTAGCGCTTGCTCAGCGACTACGTAACTGGCATCAGCCCCTTTCATCGCGATTTCAGCTTGCGTTTTCTGAACAAAATTCTCACGTTTATACACTGACTGATTCAGACTCAATGTATAACCATGACTGGTATAGTCCGTTTTACCTGCAAATAGACGGGATGATGAATCCAGCCAGGTTTTATTTTGATTCGCCGTTAATCCTACTTGTGGCAAAAAGTTAGCAATTGCCTGATCATCTAATTCTCCAACGGCCTGACGAGAGGCGGCCTCAGCCAGCAATTGAGGGTCACTGTTGAGGGAGAGTTTATATACATCTAGTAAATCTTCAGCCCACACTACACCTGAAAATAATGTTGAGGCTATCAATGCGCTTAACGCAAATTTTTTCATTTTCCTTCCTTAGGAGTCATTCAATTAAATGGTATTCAATTGACTAATAAGTCGACATTGAATTATCAACATCTACAGCCCAGCTGTTCATGCCACCTTCAAGATTAATCACATCATTAAAGCCAACATGTTCGAGAAACTGACCTACTTGAGCACTTCGCTTGCCACTTCGACAAATAATAGCCACTGTTTTATCTTGATAAGAGCCTAACTCTTCGAGGCGTGATGGAATCTCATTCATAGGAATATGTATTGCCCCTTCAATCATTCCATGTATTAGCTCATGACTCTCTCTGACATCAATCATGACAGGAGGGACATCACTTAGTAATAAGGTGCTAAATTCAGTGGGGGTCATGTGTTTCATATTGTTACTCTGTTTTAAAATTCAAATGGTTGGCTGGGTTCAGCGTTAATCAAATATGGGATAACGGTCTCAAACAGAACTATGGTTTGCCATTCCCGTTCACTTGTTCGCGTGATTAATTTAACAGGCATTGCCGGTGCTTTACCGGTCACGATAAGTAGTTTTCCGCCCACTTTCAGACTTTGTAAATAGTCATCAGGAATATCGGCGCAAGCTGCTGTTACGACAATTATGTCCACACGCTCGACTAACGACCAACCTTGGCTGGCATCGCCCACCGTTAAGGTCACATTGCCGATACCTGCATGAGATAAACGTTGTGCTGCTCTTTCAGAGAGATCTGAATAAAACTCAACAGATATCACGTGGCGTGCCAGTTTGGCCAATAAAGCGGTGAAATACCCGGAGCCGGTTCCGATTTCTAGGACATTTGTTTCAGGAGTAAGGTGTAAAGCCTGTAAAAACCGGCCTTCTAATATCGGTGATAACATGGTCTGCCCATGAGAGAGAGGCAGCATTGTATCGGCATAAGCCATCATCGCTAAATGCTCATCAACAAAATCAGCTCTGGACACCTCTGTCATCACGCTTAAAACGGCGTTATCAAGCACTTCACTGGGACGAACTTGCTGAACGACCATATTATGATGAGCATGATTTAGCAACGACACATTATTGCCCCTATCTTTGAGCTATAGCTGGTTAGGAGAATAAGGATAAGTGCTTTCTTATATAGGTGCAACCATAGAAGAATAAGGGAAATATCCAGTCACTTTGCCTATTCATGACTTTATAAAAGCAACGGTCGTGTGATTTTATTTTTTACCAGTAACACGATGGAATAAAGGCTCGTGGACAGATTCGCGAGAAAAGCGCCAGCAAGCAAGGCTAATCGCCATAATGGAAAATCCTGTCACCACCATCACATCCGTCATAATAGAAAAATCACTGGTCGCACTGGGGACCGCATGTTTCATCAAGTCAACACCATAACTAAATGGATTGATTAAGACGATATACTTCAGCATCTCAGGTAATTGGGTGACGGGATAAAGCGCACCGCTTAAAAAAAATACAGGGAAGATGAAAAAATTCATAATCACGGCAAAGTTATCTAATGTTTTTGACCATGCAGCAATTAAACCACCTATTGCTGCACAACATACCGCTGTTGCTAGAGCGGGCAATAATAACCATAAGGCCACTTCTACCTCGATTAAGCCTATCACTGCCAGTATGATTAATAACAAAATGGCCTGAACCATCGCCGTGATGGCTGCAGCGATTAATTTGGCAATCACAATTAAATAATGCGGAATAGGGGCAATTAACATCATTCGCATCACACCAAATTCTTTGTCATAAACCAGGGTCAAAGCTGACAATAAAGCGGCAAATAATAAGGTCATCGCTACAATACCAGGCACCAGAAAGCTCAGATAACCCGCTTGTTGCTCACCCTGCAACATACTGCCCACACCAGAACCTATCACCAGCAACCATATCATGGGTCTGACCATGGCACTGAGTAGTCTTGCCCGTTGACGAAAGACTTTTGTCAGCTCTCTTGCTACGACAGCCTTAACCGCAAGCATATGTGTCATGTCACGACCCCATAATCAGGTGGACATACTGTCCATAGATACACATCATTCAAATTTGGTTTACGCCATTGCATCGCATTAACGGCATGGCCAAGTGTTTTCTGCAGCTGATAAAAATCCGTTTCTTTGTCTTGGATACGATATGTCAGATGCTGATCTTCCCATAATGGCTCACCAAATTCTGAGCGCATCTGCTGACTGACCGCTTCGGTATCAGCACAATCAATTTCCAGCATATACGCGGCTAGATTCTTAATCAGTTTTTTTGGAGAGCCACCTTTCTGTAGCTGCCCTTTTTGTATGAAGTCAACATGGTCGCAAGCTTCTGCTTCTTCGAGATAATGCGTGGTCAAAAAGACAGTCATCCCCTCATCTTTTCGAAGTTGTTCAATAAACCGCCATATGGCACGACGGTTAGGCAAATCCAAACCAATCGTCGGCTCATCTAGAAATAAAACCTGAGGTTTATGCAAGACACCTCGGGCAATATCAACGGCGCGTCGCTGCCCTCCAGATAGAGTGACTAATTTCTGATGTCGTTTTTTTTCTAAGCCAAATACCGACAGTAACTCAGCGATACGTTGTTCCGCCTGCTGTTTATTCAAATGATACAAAGCGGCGGCAAACTGTAAGTTTTCATCCACCGTCATCATCCGATCAAGCGCTGAATCCTGAAACACCAAGCCAACAGCAGCTCGGGTTTGAACGGCGTTTTTACTAACATCCAGCCCAGCAATCCATGCTTGACCCGATGAGGCAGACGTCATGGTGGTTAGCATATGAATGGTTGTGCTTTTCCCCGCACCATTCGGACCAAGCAAACCATAAAACTGCCCAGGCTCGATACTTAGATCGAGCCCATTAACAGCAAGGGCCTGACCATATTGCTTGGTCAGGCCCTTGCTTAAAATCGCATATTGATTTTTATAAGCCACAAATTTCTTTTGAGTTTTTCGGGTTTCTGAATACGAGCGGTTTAGCCGTATCAGCTGGTTTTTCAGCTTCCTGCCGCCCTTTCTCTATCGCTTCCAGGATCAGGTGATGATCCGGTGATTTAGTACAGACTGGATCGGCCATCGCAGGATCACCTGTCAGCATATAGGCCTGACAGCGACAACCACCAAAGTCTTTTTCTTTTTCATCACAACTGCGACAAGGCTCTTTCATCCAGTCAAAGCCACGGAAACGATTAAAATCATTCGAACCTTCCCAGATTTCCTTCACACTCAGTTCTTTGACATTCGGTAGTTCCATGCCTGGTAATTCACGAGCCGCATGACATGGTAGAGCGGTACCATCTGGTGTGACGGTCAGAAATACATTTCCCCAACCATTCATGCAGGCTTTTGGCCTATCCTCATAATAATCAGGGACAACGTAATAGATCTTCATATTACCTTTTTGCTTTTCCTGATATTCATGCGCAATAGCTTCTGCACGAACTAATTGTTCTTTCATTGGTAATAGTTGATCACGATTATGCATGGCCCAACCGTAGTATTGGGTTGTTGCCAGCTCAACATAATCGGCGTCAAGGTTGATAGCTAAATCCAGAATCTCATCGATCTGATCAATATTCTGACGATGTGTCACAAAACATAGCACCATCGGATAACCCGCAGCTTTTACTGCTTTTGCCATCTCAATCTTATGCTGAAAAGCATCGGTACCAGCAATCAAGTTATTAAGATCTTCTGAACTCGCCTGGAAACTGACTTGGATGTGATCCAACCCCGCCTCTTTAAATTCTTTTGCCTTGTCAGCATTCAACCCTACGCCTGAAGTAATCAGATTCGTATAAAAACCCAAGTTTCTGGCTTCACGGATAAGCTCAATCAGATCGGGGCGAGTTAATGGCTCACCACCTGATAAACCCAATTGGGTTGCACCCATTTCACGTGCCTGGCGGAAAACGTTGATCCATTCTTCGGTTGTTAGCTCTTTTTTAACATTGGCAAAATCCATCGGATTGGAACAATAAGGACACTGTAATGGACAAGCGTAAGTAAGCTCTGCCAATAACCAAAGAGGCTGACGAATGCTGTCACGGACATTCATTCCGATAGCACCACCAGTACTGCCTGGTGCTTTATTCTGGTCTGATCCAGTCGTTGTCATGAGCTTCCTCCAAAAACTGATAGACGTCATCGTCTAAGTCAGCGCCATTAAAGGCTTCTTTAAGTTCAGCGATAAGCTCGCCGACGGTCTGCTTTTTTTCACTTACCCGCTTCAGGATTTCACCTGCAGCAGGATTTAATTTCACCATGCCTTCTGGGTAAAGCAGTACGTAACAGTCCTGCGCTGGCTCCCATTGGAAACGGTAACCCAGAGCCAGAACAGGAATCGTGTCTGCATTAAAAATGCGATCGGTCATTTTTCAACTTCCATAAAATAAGGGGGACGTCCTTCAATATACGCCATCCACATCGCATCTAACATGGTCCATAGGATATCAAGCTTGAATTGCAGTAAATCAACAGCGCGTTGTTGTTTCTCACGAGTATCACAATAATCCAGTGTGATTTGTAAGCCATGGTCGACATCACGACGCGCTTCACTTAAGCGTTTACGGAAATAGCGGTAACCTCGTTCATCAATCCAGGGATACAAGTCAGGCCAGTTGTCTAGTCTTGCTTGATGAATCTTAGGCGCAAATAATTCTGTTAACGAAGAGCCTGCCGCTTCCTGCCAGTTAGCCCGGCGCGCAAAATTAACATACGCATCTACCGCAAAACGAACACCTGGCAACACATGTTGATGTGATTCCAGTTCTTCTCTTGTTAATCCAACAGCTTCACCCAGCTGCAGCCAGGCTTCAATGCCTCCCTCTTCTCCATCATAACCATCGTGATCAAGAATACGTTGCACCCAATGTTTACGGACAGAAGCATCTTCACAATTTGCCATAATGGCAGCGTCTTTAATTGGAATCGCCGTTTGATAATAAAAGCGATTAGCAACCCAACCTTGAACTTGTTTTTGGTCCAGCTTGCCAGCATGCATCAGTTTATGAAAGGGATGGTTAATATGATACAGCGACTCTTTTTCGCGTAATTTTTGTTCAAACTCTTCGCGTGTCCATGGTGCTGGTTTTTCTGACATGTCATGTTCCTCTAGAATCATCTTAGACTGTTAAAGCTCGATATCCATGCCGTCATACGACACTTCTATTCCAGCCGCTTCCAACGTTTTCCGCTGGGGTGATTCCTCGTTGAGTATTGGATTAGTATTATTAATATGTATCAGGAATTTGCGTGGCTTATCCATGCCACTTAGGATCTCCATAATGCCACCTTTACTAGACTGGTCCAGATGTCCCATTTCCTGCGCCCGTTTATTGCTAATGCCTTCGTGTGACATCTCGTCATCAGTCCAAACGGTACCATCAACAAGTACGACGTCAGCATTCGCCATATATTCCATAACGTGCGGTTCTGCTACACCTAATCCTGGTGCATAGAATAAATTTTTACCGGTACGCGTATCTTCTATACGCATGCCAATGTTATCGCCAGGCACCGTGTTATGACGATGCGGTGAATAAGGAGGTGCCTCACTCTTCAAAGGCACGGCAGTGAAAACTAATCCTTCTGCTGTGGGAATGGTGAAGCTTGACTCATCCGTCGCGATCTCATGATGATTAATGCCACGGAAATGTCCGAGAATGTTGAAAACAGGGAATCCTGTGGTGAGATCTTCGTATACGGCATTAGTGGTATATACATCCCAAGGTTTATTATGTTCTCTGAGAGTAAGCATGCCGGTGACATGATCAATCTGTGCGTCTGTGATGACTATCGCGGTGATGGCTGTATCTCTGACTTGTCTAGCTGGTTGTAAAGTAGGGAAGTCATCCAGTTGTTTTTTAATATCAGGGGAAGCATTAAACAAAATCCAATCTGTTCCGTTTGCACTGATAGCAATGGAGGATTGTGTGCGAGGACTGGCTTTAATTGTGCCCTCTCTTACACCTTTACAGTTAGTGCAATTACAATTCCACTGAGGAAAACCACCGCCGGCTCCCGAACCTAAAACATGTACAAACATAAATATCCTTAGAAACTTGCATTAGACCAGATAAGACTTTAACAAATTTTATCTGGTATAACGTTGCCCGGAACAGAAAGTCCCGGGCATACATCAAAACCGTGATTAACGGTTGCAGATGTACATGGTTACTTCAAAACCAAAACGCATGTCTGAATATTCAGGTTTAGTCCACATAACTATATCCTCTCTAAAATTGTTTTATTTAATGTCATCCAACCTATTTGGAAGACGATTAGATAGTACACAGCGAATAAACTTGTTTCGTCAGGATTCCCCGCCTTGCCATTCAGGATTTTCCTGATTCAAGGATCGCCGGAAAAAGCTTTACCTGCCTATAATCCACAAAAATGGCTGTATTAAAAACCGTCAAAATTAGCTCAATGCTCAGGAAGATCTTCTTACCTGTCTCAGGTAAAAAACACCCAGTTAAAAATGCATTTATGCTCACGACTATCCTTGGCTGTCTTTATACAATATATGTATTAGAGAATTTTTCAGCTTCTTTAATGATTTTGTGGTTTACCACATGATTGCATTACCTATATTTCATTTTAACCAGGCCTTGTGCCTGGTTTTTTTTGTTCAAAAAAAAGACCCGACATCAAAAGATGCCGGGCCTTTTATTCAGATTAAGATTACAGGGTAATCTATATCATCTGGGTCTTACAGGCTGAATACACTCAGAACACCACCCAGGTTAGTCCAGCTAGACAATGCACGGTATGCACCGACTGCGCCAAGACCATCTGTTTCGTTTTCTAAGCTTGGGATCGCCATACCGATACCAGCCCAACCACCTACACCTGACAGGATTGAGATGTACTGCTTACCGTCATGTTTGTAAGTGTTGACGTTACCGATAACACCTGATGGCGTTTTGAATCTCCACAGTTCACGACCTGTTTGTGCATCAACCGCTTTCAGATAACCTTCCAGTGTGCCGTAGAACACAACATCCGTAGCCGTCGCTAATGCACCTGACCAGACTGAGAAACGCTCTGGGTTTGACCATACGATCTTACCTTCACGGGCATCCCAAGCAATGAAGTTACCCAAATGTGTTTCACCTTCAGGTGGGTACATGCTTAATGTAGCACCCACGTATGGTTGACCTGCTACGTATTCCACTTCAAATGGTTCATAGTCCATGCACACATGGTTGGTTGGCACATAGTACAGACCCGTGCGTGGTGAGAATGCCGCTGGTTGTTGGTCTTTAGACCCTAACGCCGCAGGACAGATACCTGTTGTGTTCACGTCTTCACCGTTACGTGCAGTAGAGTATTTCGCTACACGATCATGTAAACCTGTTTTCAGATTGACACCGTTTGACCAGTTAACCACTGGATCGTATTTTTCTGCGACTAACAGCTCACCCGTTTCACGATTCATAGTGTAAGCAAAACCGTTACGGTCAAAGTGAACAGCGGTTTTATGCATTTTGCCCTTCACTTTTTGTTCTGCGAGAATCATTTCATTGACACCATCGTAATCCCACTCATCATGCGGTGTCATTTGGTAAACCCATTTGGCCATACCGGTGTCTAAGTCACGGCCCCACATTGACATAGTCCATTTATTATCACCAGGACGTTGAACCGGATTCCAGGTTGATGGGTTACCGTTGCCGTAGTAGAACATGTTCAAATCAGGATCGTATGAATACCAACCCCAAGTCGTACCACCACCAATTTTCCATTGGTCACCTTGCCAAGTTTTCAAAGATGAATCTTTGCCAATGGGTTTCAGCATAGAAGTGGTTTT
>NZ_DIAC01000109.1:0-3192 GCF_002414625.1 Methylophaga sp. UBA5088
AAATACGGTGGGATTTCATAACCGGTGTAGATAGCGGTATCTACCCTGACACCAGGGCCGCCTGGTGCATAGTAGTGGGTGATGCGTCCGAAGCTCGGTAGGAAGTCATTTTTTGGATCTTCGGCATTAATCCGAAACTGTAAAGCATAGCCGCGATAGGCAATGTCTTGCTGGCGGTAGCTTAACGGCAAGCCAGATGCGATACGTAATTGTTCACGGACAATATCAATACCGGTAATTTGTTCGGTAATGGTGTGCTCTACCTGAACCCGGGTATTCATCTCCATGAAATACACTTCATTACCAGTGAGCAAAAATTCGACGGTCCCCGCATTTTCATAATTCACTGCTTGAGCCGCTTTGACAGCCAGGCCACCGACATAATCACGCTGCTCAGGTGTCAGTTGTGGGCTTGGTGCAATTTCAATCAGTTTTTGATTACGGCGCTGAATAGAACAATCCCGTTCATACAAATGCACGACATTGCCTTCGCTATCAGCGAGGATTTGTACTTCAATATGACGAGGGTCAACAATACATTTCTCAAGGAAAACTTCAGCAGAACCGAATGCCTTTGTCGCTTCAGAAATAACGCGTGGATACTGTTGGCGCAATTCGTCGGCACTATCACAACGACGGATACCACGACCACCACCACCAGAGGTGGCTTTGATCATTACTGGATAACCCACTTCTTCAGCCAGCGCTAACGCTTCATCTAAGTCCGCTAAGTTGCCGTCAGAGCCCGGTGTAATGGGTACACCAGCATCGCGCATACTGTCTCTAGCGGCTGTTTTATCGCCCATTTTTTCAATAACGCTGGATTTGGGACCAACAAAAGTGATGTTGTGTTTTTCACACAGGCGGGCAAATTCGGCATTTTCAGATAAGAAACCATAGCCAGGATGGATAGCATCGCAACCGGTTTCTATCGCTAAGTTCACAATACGTAATGGATCAAGATAGCCAGCGAGTGGATCATCACCAAGTGAATAGGATTCGTCAGCACGTTTGACGTGTAATGCATAACGATCGGGTTCGGTATAAATAGCGACTGAACGAATGCCCATTTCTGCACATGCGCGAACAATGCGCACAGCAATTTCACCACGATTGGCGATTAACACTTTTTTCAACATGAGCTACTCCAGATTGAATCTAGGAAATAGGCTAGAGGAAATCATACATAATGAAAAATTGATATAATTTTGATTAGTGATAAGTAATTACTTATGTATAAGGTTTTTTAATTTTTATGTCATTGACTTTACAGCAATTAATTAGTCGACTGTCTTTTCGTCAAATGCAGGTGTTTCGAGCTGTCTATCAACAGCAAGGTTATGGAAAAGGGGCAGAAAGTTTGGGGCTGACTCAGCCCGCCGTCAGTTCTCAAATCAAAAAACTGGAGTCAGCGCTGGGGCAGCCGTTATTCGAATATGTCGGTAGAAAGCTTTATTGCACGCGAGCAGGTGAACGGGTAGCTGAACATATTGATGCCATATTTGAGCAAGTCGCCAGTTTGCAGAGTGATTTACATCGACTGGAGGGAAAGCTTTCAGGTGAGTTAAATCTGTGTGCGGTCAGTTCAGCCCAGTATGCGGTGCCGCATGTATTAAGAGGGTTTTTACAGCAGTATCCATCGGTCAATGTAAACCTGAATATTGTGAACCGTACGCAGGCCATTGAGCGTTTGAATGACAATAAAGAAGATTTGGTGATCATGGGCTTGGTACCTAATGATCGTTCCTTATCGTCCTTACCCTTTCTGGATAATGAATTGATACCCGTGGTGCCCGTACACCATCCACTTGCCACAAAAAAGCATATCCATCCGCAGCAATTTCTTGATGCACAATTGCTCAGTCGTGAATCTGGATCTGGTAATCGACTGGCCTTAGAGCAGCATTGTCAGCAACAACGTTTATCGCTGAATGTCTCCATGCAGTTTGGTTCTAATGATGCACTAAAGCATGCTGTTCTAGCTGGGTTAGGTGTCGCTGTTTTACCGAGGTTGAGTGTGTTATCTGAGCTGCGGCTGGGCCAGTTGGTCAGTCCGGTAATTAAAGGTTTCCCACTGCGACGCAGTTGGTGTCTGGTATCCCCTCAGGGTAAACATGCAACCCCTGTTACTCAGGCTTTTTTAGAGTATATCCAAACAAACTTGAAAGAGATTCATCAATATTTTCAATAGTTGGATGTTGTCTAGGGCTTCCTTAGCAGCTCGTCAATACTAATCTGATGATTGCCCCGGTGGATTTTAGATGTCAGATAACCATGGTTATGGCGGTTTGCAAATACCCCGGTAGGCCGTGTGCCATGAACCTGAATACCGGCCTTTTCCAGTTGCTGACGTTTGTCCGGATTGTTAGTCATTAGCATAATCTGATTCAGCTTGAGTGCATTCAGAATATCAGCCGCTGCTTGATAATCCCGTTCATCGACGTTATGACCAAGTTCGAGATTGGCGGTAAAGGTGTCATGTCCCTGTTCCTGCAAACGATAGGCATCGAGTTTTTCATACAAACCAATGCCGCGGCCCTCCTGACGCAGATACAGTAAATAGCCACCTTCTTTATTGAATAAACTTAATGCCTCCTGTAATTGCGGTCCGCAATCACAGCGTGCTGAACCCAGCGCATCACCGGTAACACACTCCGAATGGATGCGCACAAGAGGATGTGTGGGATCGGGTCTACCAAGCTTCAAAGCAAAGTGTTCTTTGCCATCCACAAAACCCGAAAAGCTATACATTTCTGCCATGGCCTCACTGCCATCATTAAGAATAATGGGTAACTGAACAGTCGTTCTAATCGTCACTGCGGATACGTCTTTGGCAGAACGGAAACAGTGGTTAATTCGTCTGAGCAATACGCTGAATAGCTTAGGGCGGTTTGAGTTCACAATGTAAGGCAACGTCTAATAAAGCAATCGGTGATCTTACTGCATCTGACTCTTTTTAAGAATAATTTATTGAAATACTGGAAAGTTTTCCCGCTAAAGGGGAAGTGCATTTCAGTCATCATCAGATTGAAATATCTCTGACGCATACTAAAAGGTCGGCACTAAATATGATGAGGCGTTTTGCGTGCAACAACTGAAGCAAACAGAAGATTGAAATATCTCTGACGCATACTAAAAGGTCGGCACTAAATATGATGAGGCGTTTTGCGTGCAACAACTGAAGCAAACAGA
>NZ_DIAC01000109.1:3259-4899 GCF_002414625.1 Methylophaga sp. UBA5088
AGATTGAAATATCTCTGACGCATACTAAAAGGTCGGCACTAAATATGATGAGGCGTTTTGCGTGCAACAACTGAAGCAAACAGAGCATATATTTCACTTAATTTATGATTTGCTTAATCGCCAGGAGTTAGTGGAAACCCTGACAATACGTCAGGAGAATAAGGATAAGCAGGCATTAGTCGAGCTGTTAACCGTCAAGCAGTATCAAGGTGAAATTCAGCAGCTGTTAAACCGCTTACATCCATATGACATAGCAAATCTGCTTGAGCAATTACCGCCGGTACAGCGCTCGTTTATTTGGCAACTGCTGCAAAGTGAGCATATGGGGGCGGTGCTGCTGGAGCTTTCTGATAGTTTACGACAAACCTTATTAGCAGAATTACAACCAACCGATTTGATTCGGGCGGCATCGCATCTCGATACTGATGAAATTGCGGATCTGATGCAAGAGTTACCAGATGAGATCGGTGATAGCGTCTTATCCTCATTACCACAGCAGCAGCGTGAAAATGTACAGTCCACCTTACTCTTTCCTGAAGAAAGCGTTGGTGCCTGGATGGAATATGATTTTGCTGTGGTACTTGAGCATCAAACCTTAGATCAAGTGTTACGTGAGTTACGTCAGAAAGGGAAGTTACCGGATGAGTCCGGTTTTATCATGGTGATCAATTCGGCGGGTTTATTTCAGGGACTGCTGCTCGTCTCTGATTTATTAATCAAACGAGGTGATTTACGGGTAGCCGATTGCATGTTGAAGCAAGCCCATATCTTTCATACCACCGATTCTGCCGATGAAGCGGCACGTGATTTTGAGCGTTATGAATTATTGGTAGCACCGGTGGTGAATGCACATCAGAAACTGGTTGGGGTATTACGTGTCAGCTCGCTAATGGATCTACTGGAAGAACAGTCGCAGCGCCAGTTTCTCGCTCAGGCAGGCTTATCGAAAGAAGAAAACTTGTTTGACCCAATGATGAAGTCAGCTAAAAATCGCTGGCCGTGGATTGCACTGAATCTGGTGATTGTATTGATTGCTTCTCGCGTGATTGATCAGTTCCAGACCACGATTAGCAGTATGGTGGCACTAGCTGCCTTATTACCCATCACCGCTAATATAGGCGGCAACACGGGGAATCAGGTGGTGGCGCTGGTGATTCGTGGGCTGGCATTAAAACAACTCGACGCCAATAATCTTCGACGGCTTTATATAAAAGAGTTTTCCGTGGCTGCGGTGAATGGGCTGATATGGGGAAGTTTAACGGGATTGCTAACGCTATTTTTGTATCAGAATCTGGGCTTGGCCTTTGTAATGATGCTAGCCATGTCTGGCACGATGGTGTTAGCGGCCTTAATCGGCGTAAGTATTCCGTTGATTCTAAAGAAGCTGAAACAGGATCCGGTATTGGGCAGTAGTATTATCACTACAGGAATGACCGATACACTGGGCTTTCTGATTTTCTTGAGCCTCGCTTCTTTACTCCTGCCAAACTGACGGATAATCAATTTATCATTACTCAGGAAAATCCTGAGTGATCAAAAGAAAAATACGCTATTGTCATTTGCCACGTACTCGTAACATAGGAACCGTACTAACAAACACAAAGCGAGGTGATTATCATGTGGACTAAACCAGAATATTC
>NZ_DIAC01000109.1:5084-5323 GCF_002414625.1 Methylophaga sp. UBA5088
ATGCGTTTCGGTTTCGAAGTAACTATGTACATCTGCAACAGATAATAGTTTCTCAAATCGAGAGCAAAAAAGCCCCACTCGTTGGGGCTTTTTTTATGCCCGAAGAAAATTATCTACGTAAAATGCCGGATATACAGACCGGACACACAATCTTAAGCTTAGCACCAGTTATCGCATCACGGACATAAGGTGGTTTTATGCTCAAGGTTGGCACAATCAAACAAATCTGGCGTTATCCA
>NZ_DIAC01000109.1:5404-6371 GCF_002414625.1 Methylophaga sp. UBA5088
AAACAAATCTGGCGTTATCCAGTCAAAGGGATGGCAGGGGAACAGCTTGAACAATGTTATCTAGGTGAAAATGGTTTAACTGGCGATCGTATCTGGGCATTACAAGATACTCAGCGACAGGAAATCCAAAGCTGTAAATTTCGGCCTGAATTATTACGCTGCAATGCAAAGTGCCGACGTGGAGATGCGACCGGACCAGATGATCAGGTTGATATCACTTTTCCTGATGGCGCCGTGATTGGCAGTGATGAGCCACAGGTCAATCAGTTACTGACTTTGCTAACCGGGTTTGATTCCACATTACAGCCGCTTAAGCCTATTGAAGAGCAGGATTTCTACAAACGATATAAACAAGACGATCACACTTGGTTGGAAGAATTAAAAGCCACGTTTGATCGGGAGCCTGGAGAAGCCTTACCGGATTTGGATAACCTGCCCGAGCAGGCTCAGGAGTACGTATCGCTCCCAGGCACCTTTTTCTTGGTCACCCCGTTTCATATGCTGACGACTGCCACACTGGATTATATGAAACAGCTTAAACCTGACTCTGACTGGGCAGTAGAGCGCTTCCGTCCAAATATTGTCATCGAAACGGTTCCAGGTATGGAAGGTTTGATTGAGCAAGCCTGGTTAGATAAAACGATTCAGATTGGTCAGACGACAGTGCAATGTTGTGGCACCACGCCACGATGTGGCGCTATTACCCGACAACAGCGCCATATACCATCAGATAAAAAAATGCTTCGTACGATTGTGAAGCAAGCTGACCAAAACCTGGGAGTCTATGGCGCTATTGCTGAAGCTGGTGTTATTCGTGTTGGTGATGAGGTCTTTATTCAATAAAGTCTTATTTCTCAACAAAAGCACGTTCAATCACATAGTCGCCGGGTACACCGATGCGAGGAGAAACCACAAACCCTCGCTCATCTAATAACGCTGCGGTGTCATTCAGCATTTGTGGACTGCC
>NZ_DIAC01000109.1:6487-12116 GCF_002414625.1 Methylophaga sp. UBA5088
TTCAGCATTTGTGGACTGCCACAGATCATGGCTCGATCATGCTCAGGATCAAGGGGAGGTAGACCAATATCCTCAAATAATTTGCCACTGGTAATCAGATCCGTCAGTCGTCCCTGATTTCGGAAAGGTTCGCGAGTGACGGTGGGATAATAAATTAACTTTTCTTTGACCAGATCACCAAAGAATTCATTGTCAGGCAAGTCTTTTTCAATGAAATCGGCATAAGCCAATTCACTGACATAACGGACCCCATGAATAAGAATGATTTTCTCAAAGCGATCATAGGCTTCAATATCCTGAATCACACTGAGAAAAGGCGCGAGCCCAGTACCTGTTGAGAAGAGGTACAGGTTCTTCCCCGGCTTCAGATCATGCACGACCAAGGTACCCGTAGGTTTTCTGCTGACTAATATCTCATCACCTACCTGTAAATGTTGCAGGCGTGAAGTGAGTGGCCCGTTAGGAACTTTGATGCTGAAAAACTCCAGATTTTCATCATAATTCGGGCTAGCAATACTGTATGCACGAAGCAACGGTTTATTGTCGACTTCAAGGCCAATCATCACAAACTGACCATTTTCAAACCGCAAACCCGGATCACGGGTGGTTTTGAAGCTGAACAGATTGTCATCCCAGTGGTGCACGCTTAATACGCGTTCGCTTGCAAATGTACTCATCGTTATCTCTTTTTTATGAAAGGGCGTTGGTTAAACTAGGCACTGCATCAAACAGATCGGCCACTAGGCCATAATCGGCTATCTGAAAAATCGGCGCGTCAGGATCCTGGTTGATGGCGACGACAATACGGCTGTCTTTCATACCGGCGGTATGTTGCACCGCACCAGACACGCCAACCGCAAAATACAGTTCAGGTGCTACCGTGACACCGGTTTGACCGACCTGAATTTCATTCGGCGCATAGCCTGCATCCACAGCCGCTCTGGTTGCACCGAGTGCAGCACCCAGCTTTTCAGCCAATGGATTAAGCAAGGCATCAAATTTTTCTGCACTACCTAATGAGCGACCACCTGATACCACCACTTTGGCCGAGTTCAGGGCAGGTCTGTCTGATTCAATACGTGACTCGCTGATCCAGCGTGTTTTAGTGAAAGGCGCTACTGCTGTAATAGTCGTAATTTCAGCCTGACCATTTAATTCAGCCGCGGCAAACTTGCTGCCACGCACTGTCAGAATTTGGCGTGTATCACCACTTTGTATAGTGGTGTGTACATTACCGGCGTAGATAGCACGCACGTAACGATTGTCAGATTGAATGTCCAATACATCGGATATCATCGCTACATCATTGAGTGCCGCCACTCGAGGTAAAACATTGCGACTAAATGAAGAGTGGGCAGCAATAAGGACCTCATAATCAGTGATTATCGAGTTAATCTGATTGCTGACATCTTCTGCGATCGGATGGGCAAACTGCTGCGCATCGACATGCAATACTCGACTAACGCCATGAATCGTGGTGGCCTGCTCTGCAATCTTTTCAGATTGATGGCCTAAAACTAACAGGTGAACCGGCTGTCCCCAAGATTGAGCTGCAGTCACAGCATGACGGACTTCGTTATGCAGTTGTTGTCCATTGTGTTCGGCTAATACTAATGTGCTCATAGTGCAATTCCTTCTTTTGTACGTAATTGCTGCAATAAAGCATCAACACTGTCGACTTTAATCCCAGCTTTACGTTGAGGTGGTTCGGCGACATTGATTAATGACAATCTGGGCGTTAACTCAGTGACCAGATCTGAAGCCGACAGGTTTTCGATCGGTTTCTTTCTCGCCTGCATCAGATTGGGTAGTTTGACGAACCGTGGATCGTTTAAGCGTAAGTCAGCAGTGACTACCGCAGGTAATTGCAATGCCACGGTTTCGGTACCACCGTCTATTTCACGGGTAACGATAGCTTCACCATTTTCAATATCCAGCTCCGAAGCAAAAGTACCTTGTGGATAATCCAACAAGGCAGCCAGCATTTGCCCTGCCTGACCAGCATCATCATCCACCGCTTGTTTACCGAGAAGTATCAGATCCGGTTGCTCTTTATCAGCGACGGCTTGTAAGAGTTTGGCGACCTCCAGCGACTGTACTTCTGTTTCGTGTTCGACCAGAAGTGCCCGATCCACACCCATAGCCAGCGCATGTCTTAATACATCCTGATTGGCTGATGAGCCAATGGACACGGCAACAACTTCATCGGCCTTACTTTGTTCTTTCAAACGAATGGCTTGCTCAATCGCATTTTCATCGAACGGGTTGGCACTCATTTTCACGCCGTCGATATCCACATTGGAACCATCGGCTTTGATACCGACTTTGATGTTGTAATCCACTACACGTTTTATCGCGACTAAAATTTTCATTACATTTCCTCTTAAGGTTTGCTGAGCATTTTATAGTGGCGTACAATATTTGTTAAATTGATAATTTAGATATTATCTATCTAATAAATAGATATGCAAAAACATGAAATTCAGTCTAAGACAACTCGAAATTTTTGTTGCTGTCAGCCGAACAGGCAGTGTGTCAAAAGCAGCTCAAGCCTTGTTTCTATCTCAATCTGCAGCGAGTACCGCACTGGCAGAATTTGAGAAGCAATACAATGTGCAATTGTTTGATCGTGTGGGTAAATCCTTGCGGATTAATCAGGCAGGTCAGCAATTGTTACCGCATGCTGTTGAGCTACTGGATCGTGCGCAGGAAATTCATAATCTCATGGAAGGTCATGCCGGATATGGTCTGATGAAAATCGGTGCCACGCTGACTATTGGTAACTATTTGGCGACCTTGCTGGTGGCCGAGTTTTTACATGAACATGCTGATAGCCGCATTGAGTTGCAGGTTCACAATACAAAAACCATCATTGAACAAATTGCGAACCATGAGCTTGATATTGGTTTGATTGAAGGGGGATGTCATCACCCGGATATTGAAGTGGAAACCTGGATTGCCGATGAGTTAGTGGTGTTCTGTGCACCTGATCATCCTCTGGCAAACAAGAAAAAGGTCACTATGCAACAGTTATTAGCAGAGCCTTGGATTCTCAGAGAAAAAGGTTCTGGTACACGTGAAACGTTTGATCGTGCTTTTCACAATTATCATTCACAACTCAATATTCGCCTCGAACTTGAACACACCGAAGCGGTAAAACGTACAGTCGAATCAGGTCTGGGTATCGGTTGCATTTCCCGACTGGCATTAAAAGATGCCTTTCGTCGCGGTAGCCTGGTACCGGTCAATGCACCTGCTTTGGATCTAGGTCGGTATTTCTATTTTCTGTGGCATAAGCAGAAATATCAGACCACCGGCATGCGTGAGTTTTTAGCGTTATGTCAATCGATTACTGCTGATGTTTCGCGCAGTGACGAGGTTAATCTCACTCGAATTATTAAGGAATAAATCATGCAACGTGACGTAATGAATTATGACTTGTTAATTATTGGTGCTGGGCCAGCGGGGTTGGGCGCCGCTATTCGTTTTAAACAATTAGCTAATGAGGCCGGAAAGGATCTCAGTGTCTGTGTGTTAGAAAAAGCCGCTGAAGTTGGGGCACAAATTATTTCTGGTGCTGTGATCGATCCGATCGCGTTAAACGAGCTGATACCCGACTGGAAACAAAAAGGCGCACCACTAAAAACCGCCGTGAGTGAAGATAAGTTCCAGTTTATGACCAGCGATAAAGCGTGGACGATTCCACATTGGTTAATGCCGCCTTTGATGAAAAATAGTGGTAACTACATTGGTAGTTTGGGTGAGTTATGCTCATGGCTGGGCGGTCAGGCTGAAGAGCTGGGCGTTGAAATCTATGCCGGCTTTTCAGCTCAGGAAGCGTTATATAACGAACAGGGGGATCTGATTGGGGTTATTACTGGGGATATGGGTAGTGATGCCGATGGTGAGCCGACAGCACAATTTGTGGCAGGAATTGAAATTCAGGCGCCTTTTACCCTAATTGCAGAAGGGGCCAGAGGTTCTCTGGCACGTCAGTTAGAGTCGCATTTCAATCTACGTGATGCAGACCGTCCAGCCAAGTTTGGCTTGGGCATCAAAGAAATCTGGCGTATCCCTGAGCAACAGCATCAGCCAGGTTATGTCAGTCATAGTTTTGGCTGGCCCTTATCTGACGATACGGGGGGCGGTGCTTTTGTCTATCACTATGGTGAACAATTAGTGTCTATCGGGATGGTGGTGCATCTGGATTACAGCAATCCGTATCTATCACCTTTTGATGAGTTTCAACGTTTCAAAACGCACCCCGAGATACGAGCAATGTTACAAGGCGGCAAACGTCTTAGTTATGGTGCCAGAGCCATTAGCGAAGGAGGTTTGCAATCTTTGCCGGATCTGATTTTCCCTGGTGGTGCATTTATTGGTTGCAGCGCGGGCATGGTCAATGTGCCCAAAATTAAAGGCAGCCATAATGCGATCAAATCAGGCATGTTAGCCGCAGAAGCGGCTTACGACTATTTTACTGAGTCGACAAATGATGGTAAGCGTTTACTTATGGAATATCCCATTAAATTAAATGCTTCATGGGTTTGGAAAGAGTTAGAAAAAGTGCGTAACTTTAAACCCTTGCTGTCACGTTTTGGCAACATGACAGGTGGCGCCTTAGCGGGTATTGAATTGTGGCTGAGTGCCTTACATATCAAGTTACCCTGGACATTGCAGCATCAGCAGGCTGACCATAAAAGTCTCAAATCGAAAAACCAAGTCAAGAAAATTGACTACCCTAAACCAGATGGTGAGCTGACTTTTGATCGCTTGTCTTCGATCGATTTGAGCAATATCGTGCATGATGATAACCAACCTGGTCATTTGCAATTAAAAGACAAGGCCGTGCCCGTCACCATCAACCTGAAGAACTATGATGCACCAGAACAACGTTATTGCCCGGCCGGAGTCTATGAAATTATTGAGCAGGCAGGGGAACCGTCGTTGCAGATAAATGCTCAGAACTGCATACACTGTAAAACCTGTGATATCAAAGACCCGACTCAGAATATTGTCTGGGTGCCACCAGAAGGCGGCAGTGGCCCTGTATACAAAGGTATGTAAGGGTGGAGTGGATAGCTAACAACAGATTTAAAGGATACTGTGATGACAGAAAATGACGCCAACCCAGAAATGGATGAGAAAACCTACGAGCTAGCTCAATTAGTCTTTCAGTTAGTGCGTGACGGTAAAGCGGAAGAGTTAAAAAAATCACTGGAAATGGGCCTGCCAGTGGATATTCGCACGGGCAATGGCGATAGTCTGTTGATGCTGGCCAGCTATAATGGCCATTATGAGATGACAAAGTTATTGCTGGAACATGGTGCCGACCCTGAACTGGCCAATGATCGCCAACAAACCCCTTTAGCTGGTGTGGCATTTAAAGGTTATAAAGATATTGCCGAGTTGTTGATTCAGCATGGTGCCAATGTCAATGCGACAACGCCAGATGGTAAAACAGCCCTGATGTTTGCAGCCATGTTCAATCAACTGGCGGTGGTCGATTGCCTGTTGGCGCATGGTGCTGATATAGAGGCCAGGACGGATGACGGCAAAACGGCGTTAATGTTGGCGGATGCGATGGGCGCGGCAGACACGCGTGAGCGTCTTCAGCAAGCCTAACTCA
>NZ_DIAC01000109.1:12240-17698 GCF_002414625.1 Methylophaga sp. UBA5088
TCTTCAGCAAGCCTAACTCACCAGTACACACATTGGTACGATAAAGTTAATTGTGTACTATCTAATGATTCCATCATCACAATGAATGAATTGCATGCCATCAGCTAAGACTTTTCTTTTTCGTCATCGTCGTTTCATTATCGGCCTGCTAACTCTGGTCGTTATTTACACGTTGGCCGGGTTTTATTTCTTGCCCTGGCTGGCAGAAAGACAACTAAAAAGCACTCTGGACCAGCGTTTACAGCTGCAAACACAAGTACAGGATATCCAATTCAACCCTTTTACCTTTGAGTTAAACATCGCTGGTCTGGCTATGCAAACCAGAGAAAACCAGCCTATTCTGGCTTGGGATTCGGTATATGTGAATGTCGATCCAAGCCAATTAATCAAAGGTGATATCAGTATTCCTACAGTAGATATTAACGCGGCTGATCTGCATTTTCAGCGTTATTCCGAGGCAGAAAATACCCTAACACGTCTGGCGAATACATGGCAGGAAACAGCACCTGAAAAAGAAGAGTCAGAACCTGTCACCGCAGATTCCACCACTTCAGATGCCGATGAGCCACTCTTTCATGTCGTTTTAAACTCACTAAGTTTTGAGGGCAGCGAAATACATTACCTGGATAAAGTCCCTGCTGAGCCATTTAAAACTGTTATATCGCCTATCAATTTTCAGCTGAATCAATTTTCTACTCAAGCTGATGAAACCGCGAAAACCACATTGAATATGGAGCTGGAAGACAAGGCGAATCTATCAGTGGCGGGCACCTTTTCATTATCACCACTGACTGTAGCCGGTCAGCTCAAACTGAACCAATTTAATCTACAGACGCCATACCGTTATTTTAAAGCGCAGTTACCGGTTGAATTAAAGCAAGGTGTCGTCAATATCAGTCTGGACTATGATGTGGATCTGAGTGGTCAGCAACCTAGCGTTGATATCAATAACACGGCTATCCAACTCTTTGATCTCAATGTGGCACAACCAGGCTTGGATAAAGCCTTAATTGCCAATGGTGAGCTGCAGCTAGAAAAGGGCCGTTATCGTTATCCTGACAATCAATTAAGCATTGATAAAGTATCAGTCAATGAGGCGAAACTGGTCACGATCATGAACGAACAGGGCGTGATTAACTGGCAGCAATTACTGGATGCCCTACCCAAATCAGAGGCAGATGACGCGCAAGAAACTAACGATACGCCAGCCATACAGTTAGCTATCTCAGAAGTCGGACTGAATAATATTGATCTGTCTATTGAAGATAAACAACCGCAATTGCCGTCTAATATGACATTGAATCTCACTGCCAGCCTGAATAACCTCAGTCTTGCAGATAAGCAAATCATGCCTTTTAACGCCAATATTAAGGTGAGTTCAGGCGGTACATTGTCTACTACAGGCGAGCTACAACTTTTCCCTGAACTGGCGGTAACAGCAGCGAGTAAGATCGACCAATTATCACTGACGCCATTACAGCCATACATCAATGAATATGCCATGGTGACGCTGGAAAATGGACAGTTATCAGCTAATGCTTCGCTGAAAAGTAACGCTGATGATGCCTTCTTGGTTAATGGCGACTTAGCGTTATCATCGTTGCAGATAGATAATCAGAATCTGAAGGAAAAACTGTTCAGCCTGGATGCGTTATCCATTAATACCATTGATTTCTCCCTCAAAAATAAAGAGTTAGCTATTTCTGATATTGAAGTCCATCAACTGTACAGTCGTATCTTTATCAATAAAGATGGCGTGACCAATTTACGTCAGCTGTTAAAAGAACAACCGAGCGCTAGCACAGCCACAGCTACTGAAACTGAAAATAATGCTGAGCCATACAAAGTATCTATTGGTGAGGTGATCATAAATAAGGCTAGTTCACGATTCACCGATGAAAGCCTGCCAATTGTGTTTGATACTGAAATGCGATCATTAGATGGCCGGATTAGTGGTTTTTCTACCCAGTCTGATCAGGCCGTTGAATTGAATCTGGAAGGACAGGTGCAAGAGTTTGGTATGGTCGAAATTGAAGGCAGTCTGGCACCGTTCAATATTACCGAAGAAAGTAATGTGGCCATGTCATTCAGTAATCTCGATCTGCCAGCCATGAGCCCATACACCATCAAATTTGCAGGTAGAAAAATTGCCGATGGTCGTGCCGATGTTAAACTGAATTATGAAATCCAAAATGGAAATTTAAATGCATCTAACAGCCTGGTGATACGTGATATCAAGCTGGGAGAGCGAGTGGAATCACCAGAAGCAGTCGATTTACCTCTGGATCTGGCCGTGGCCTTATTAAAAAATAGTGAAGGGGTGATTGATTTAAGCATTCCGGTGACAGGCGATGTCAATAATCCTCAGTTTGAAATGGGACCGGCTATTCGCAACGCGATTTTTAATGCGATTCGTAATATTGTGACCTCACCATTCCGCTTCCTGGCCAACCTGATAGGAGGTGATGAGCAGCCAGTCGATAATATTCATTTTAAGGCGGGACGAGCTGATCTCACGCCACCTCAAAAAGAAGCCTTGCTGAAACTGTCTGAAGCATTGGTCCAACGTCCACAATTAATTTTAGACATTCCGGCGCCTTATGCAGAGAAGCTGGATCGGCAACAATTGCAACTTAAGGCGGTGGAGCAGGATATCAAAGTTGGTTTAGAGCAGACTGACACGGACCAACAATTGTTAGTCCGTCGCCAAACGGTATTAGAGCGTTTATATACAGAACAAGCTTTAAGTCCTGACCTAACAGCAGTGAAGCTGGAGGTAATGGCCGACAATACGGCAGCCGATGATGAAGAGCCGTCTGTAGATTTGCTGGCCTATAACAGCAAACTAAAATCCAGTTTAGTCACAAACAAAGTGATTTCTGAGGCAGACCTGAATAATCTGGCCAAAGCCAGACAGCAGGCCGTCATGCTTTATTTGCAAGAACAGGCCAAACTCAGTGAGGCTCAATTACATGCTGGCATCGTCAAGGAAGAGCAGGCCGAGCAGGATGTGGTCATCATGAAATTTGATATCCGTGCTCAATAAAATGACTGCATAATTTAGGTAAGCGACAGTAAAGCAGAAACTAAGCGTTTATTATCATATGTTTTATCATGACGTTTATCGATTAGCTTAACGTCGATGAGTTCAATATTGAGCTCTTGCAATAAGTCTGTTGGAATCCCGCCAGGATATTGTCCATTTTTGGTATCCACCATTAAATAATTCAATACGGTGTTGGCAGGAGCATCACCAGTGATATCTTCTTGAATATATTTGATGATGGTCATGAGTGAGTCTTGTAACGTCATGCCAAGCTGTTCTGGATCGCTATTGAGATTAGGTACGAACACTTTGGGGCAGCCATTGTTAGCGATGGCTTTGCCCACACCGGTCGGCAGTAAGTTGGCCAGCAGACTGGTATAAAAGCTGCCTGGTGGGTAACAGATTAAATCTGCATCTTCAAATAAACCACGGTTTCGTTTACGTAACTTTGTCTCGGTGGGACGACTACCATTTAACGTTTCGCTCAAGTGAATGTGCTTGATGGGAGATAAAATAGGGGCGACTTCCTTGCCTGTAATTAAATGTTGTCCATGAATAATTTCTCCATTCTCTAGCTCGACAGAGAGGTGGTAATCATCATTGGTGATGGTTCTCACTGTACCTAATACATGCACCAGTTTTGAGAATAAAAAAACGATGGGTTCCAAATCTTTATGATTATTCAGATAGCCACCAGCCAAGATTAAATTACCAATACTGGCGCCACGAAGATCAAAGTCCTTGGGCATGGACTGATAAAAATAACCCAGATGGTTACAAATCAACTTACGCATAGGGTTGGCAATGTCATTGATTAAATCATCTTTGCCATTCACCATATTCTGTAGTCGTCGCTTAAGCCGCTCTTGATTCTCAGTGACTGAGAAACGGTAACTGAACAGTCGATAGATTTCAGGATGCCCTAACACGGTCTCATCAGCTAAGGCCATTAAGCGACTGCGTAAATCACCAATAGCAGGCATATCGAAGGCATGTCGTAGCTTAGCTGAGCTACCGCCTGAATCGAAAGGGCTGACAAAATGAATGGAGTTATGGGTGAGTTTTTTCAACTCTCGTGATAGCCCCGTTAATGCGGTACCACCACTGAAGAACAAAATTCTCGGCCCCAGCTCGGGTATCTTTTGATAGCGGCTAATTCTGAGTGGGTCGGGGATAGATGCCGTTCGACAAACGCGGATTTTGGTCATCAACTTGTCCAAGCAAATAAGTGTGTTGGCATAGTGTAACAATAGTTTCACACACTGTTCAGAGTTGTTTTGCTAGACTGCAGTGACTTTAAGATCCCCATAACTACATGAAAAAAATACCAACAGAGATAAAAGAAAATTTGCAGTTTCTCTGTGTCGAGATTGATGCCCAGCTAGCCACACTGTCGAGTTATTACAGAAATCCTTCTGCGTCTTTGGCACGCAAAGTCCGTGATCGTGCCGGGTATGCCTATAATTTAAAAACACGTATTCATACGGCAACGGTTAACCGTATCGCCGCTGGTGTTGAGCATGATTCGGATAAATTCTGTCTGCGCTGTATTGAGTTCATTGCCACAGATATTGAGCGCATTGCTGAAATATGTCGTCATTGTATTACCCAATCAGAACAGATTGACGATGCACAAGCACTGATGAGTAAAGCCTTTATCGCTATCGTAAAAAAGGTCAGACAAGCCATTAAACTTATCCTACCTGCGGTGATTGAGAGGAAATCAAGCATTGCGCTGGATATTGAGCAAATCAATCAAGGACTTCGCAGTAGTCATCAGCGATTAATCAAACGCTATGTGTCTGCTTTAAAAAAGCAGACGCAGACCAAACAGTTAACGCAGGCCTTATTTGTCGCTTATGAAATGAAACAATTTGATGATGCTTTATTGCGTATAAGCGAAACCATTGTGTCAGCTAATGTGGGGCAGCCGATCAATTTTGAACGGTATTATTCATTTCAATCTTTGATCAGTGATGTGGAGAAAGGTGATAGTGATGTCACTATTACCCCTATCGCTGAAACTCGCTCTGGCACGGCTATTTCAGGTCTGTCTAATGGCGCTGAGAAAATGGGGTTTATGGCGGTCTATAAGGACGGTCAGAAGCAAAAGCTAAAAGAAGAAAAGCAGGGGCTGAACAGCTGGGATAGTATCTATCCAGGCTTAGCGCCTAAAATTTTGTCCTACCAAAAGCGTGGCGAATCAGCGGCGTTATTAATCGAACACCTTCCTGGATATACCCTTGAAAAAGTGATTGTGAATGAGTCAGAAAAACTGCAAAAACAGGCGCTTAAAGCACTAAAGAAGACCTTAGAGTCGTTATGGACAGAGACCTTACGTAAAAAAGTCAGTCCAGCTTTATTCATGCAGCAAATGGATAGTCGCTTAGCTGATGTGTATAAAATTCACCC
>NZ_DIAC01000109.1:17785-30314 GCF_002414625.1 Methylophaga sp. UBA5088
AAAATTCACCCAGAATTTGATGCCGCGAACAGTCAGATTGGCGATTACGATTGTCCATCAATGAAGTCACTCATTAAGCAAGCACGTCAGTTGGAGAAGCAATATCCACCGCCTTTCTCAGTGTATATTCATGGCGATTTTAATGTGGATAATATTATTTTTGACCCCATTGAAAACCGCATTAATTTCATCGATTTACATCGTTCTAAATACACTGATTATGTGCAGGATGTCACCATTTTCATGGTATCAAATTATCGCCTGCAGATTTTAGACTCAGAGCGAAGAAAACAAATCATGAAAATGGCTATCGAAATGTATCGGTTTGCCCGTCGATTTGCTAAACAACACCAAGACCATACCTTTGAAATCAGGCTGGCATTAGGTCTGGCCAGAGCGTTTGCCAGCTCCACCCGCTTTATTTTGGATAAAGCACTCGCTAAGCGAATGTTTTATCGAGCCCGTTACCTAATAGAGCTGGTGTTGACGACCCACCCAAAACAGATTCATCGTTTTTCTGTACCTGTGAAGGAGATATTTGTTGAGTAACGATCTAAAAATAGGCGTGATAGGCATTCCTGGTAAGTGGTCCACTGAAACCTTGGCGGATGCAGTTCAGGCTAAAACGGGCTATCGTTTAGTGATCGATATGTCAGAAGTGACCCTCGATTTAACACGAATGCAGCTGATGTATCGTGGTACTAATTTGTGTGAACTAGATGGTCTTATCGTTAAAAAAATATCAGCGGAATATTCACCCAGCACCTTAGATCGACTGGAAATGTTACGGGTAGCTGAGCAGCAAGGAGTAAGAGTGTTCAGTCGGGTAGAATCGATGTTACGTCTGATTGATCGCCTTAGCTGCACGATAACACTCAAAAATGCTGGCATACCGATGCCAAATACCTGCATTACAGAGGATGTTGAGCAAGCCATAAATACCGTCAAAGAGTATGGTGAGGCTGTTTTTAAACCCTTATTTTCTACTAAAGCCCGCGGCATGACTTTAATCAATGCCAAGCAGGCTGATTCTCAGATTCGTCAGCAAGTCAGCGATTTTAAACAGGTCAATCCGGTGATGTATATTCAACAAAAATTGAACCTGTCAGGACAAGACCTGGGCCTCGTTTTTTTAGCAGGAAACTATCTGGGGACCTATGCCCGGGTATCACAGAGTGATGCATGGAATACCACGATTCACAGTGGCGGTCGTTATGCTGCTTTTGAACCGTCATCAGAGATTATTGAAATGGCGACCCAAGCCCAGTCATTATTCAACATGGATTTTACTACTGTGGATGTGGCGATCACCGATAACGGTCCAATTGTATTTGAGGTGTCAGCATTTGGTGGGTTCAGGGGCGCAAAAGAAGGCTGTGATGTTGATGCTGCTGCCTTATATGTCGAACATGTACTAGAGACGATAGATAGCCATGACGAATGAGATACCATATGAGATTGAGTCTTTATTAAAGAACTATCCGCCGTTACCAGACGCACTGGAAATCGACCTTGGTTTTTGCAGCTGCCGGATACATTCTAATTCTATTGAGCTATTGGCACGGTTATCAGCTTATTTTTCATCAATAGTCAGCAATGTATCGACACCAACCTATCAAGTCACAGCGATTGAGTGTGATACGCCTGACTTTTCTAATGCCTTTATCGACTGGAAGCGTGAACCTGGTAAAACAGGCAAAAAAGACAGCTATATCAATTTAGATAAAGCCAGGCTTATCCGTAAAGTCAGAACTGGTATGGTGTTTTACCAAAGCACGGATACGGCGATTGCGATGGGGCCCTGTTTAGAAAATGCCAATCAAGTCATTAACTTTATTAATAACCAGTTTATGACTTGGTTACAGCAAAAAGAGGCCTTAATTTGTCATGCTGCCGCTGTCGTGAGAGAGGGCGAGGCCTTTGCGGTCGCAGGCTTTTCTGGTGGTGGTAAATCCACTTTGATGCTGGAGATGCTTGAACAAGAAGGCACGACTTTTTTAAGCAATGATCGTCTGTTTATCAAACAAACATCTGTAGGAGTTGATGCTTATGGTATTCCCAAATTACCACGCATTAACCCAGGGACGATTGTGAATAATAAGCGCTTACACCCATTGTTAACTGAGGAATTGAGACAGACTTTTCTGAGTTTACCTAAGGATGAACTATGGGAATTAGAGCAAAAATTTGATGTGGATATTGATGCTTTATACGGTGAAGGTCGTCTTCAGTTTGAAGCGCCATTAAAAGCCTTGTTGATTCTGAATTGGTCTCGTCATGATCAAAGTGATGTCAGCTTACATCGAGTGAATTTACGTCAACGTCGCGATTTATTACAAGCCATTTTGAAGTCACCCGGTCCTTTTTATCAAACAGTAAAGGGCGAGTTCATTTCTGACGATTATCAAGCGGATGAAGACGCCTACTTAGCCATTTTAGATAATATTGCTGTGTATGAGGCAACGGGCGGTGTCAATTTTCAGCAGCTTTCCGCTTTGTATCTGGCTGCAGGTCAAGAAAAGCAATGAGTGATGTACTACTCCTAAGACATGCGAAATCAGATTGGTCTGTCGACGTCGATGACTTTGATAGGCCTTTAAATAATCGCGGAAAACGCGCTGCTCAGCGTATGGGGGAGTGGTTAAATACGCATCAATTCATTCCTGAACAAGTCTGGGTGTCAGCGGCAAAACGCACAATGGAAACGGCAGAAAAAACCCTCAAAGCAGCAGGGTTGCCCATTAGTCTTATCAAACCCATTCCAGAACTCTATGAAGCCAGCCCTGCTACCGTGCTGGATATGATTGCTAAAGCACAAAAAAATGTGGGTTTAACTCTCATTATTGGTCATAACCCTGGGATGGAAATAGCCTTAGTGGAGCTGGTAGCAGACCAATTACCGGATTTTGGTGATGATAAAGTCTTACCAACAGCGACGTTGGCACATCTACATTTTGATGATAATAAAGTCTCGCTAAACGCGTTCATCCGACCTAAGAATTTACCTGAGAAATTCCCCGTCAGACGTGATGGACAAGTGCAGTATTGTGACCGTCCAGCCTATTATTACCAACAGTCTGGGGTGCTGGCTTATCGTTGGCATAATGAGCAGCTGCAGGTACTTTTAATCACAAAGCAGGATAGAGAAAAGTGGGGAATACCTAAAGGCATTATTGAGCCGGGACTGTCTGCGACTGAGTCTGCCTTAAAAGAAGCTATGGAAGAAGCCGGCGTAATAGGCAATATTCATGAAGATGCATTGGGCTGCTTTCAGCACAACAAGTGGGGAGGAATCTGTGAGGTCAAGGTGTATCCAATGCGGGTAACGGAACTTGCTGATGATACTCAGTGGGAGTCTGAAAAACGGCGCCGCCAATGGTTCGTGGTGGACTCGGCAGCAAGAGTCATAAACAAGCCCGATCTTGTCGATATGATCCGGGCGTTGACTGTATGCATTCAAAAGCAGGCATAGTATGTCTCGTTTAATTCTCGGTTTTATACGGCACGGTGATTATGAGCAATTAGCTGACACACCGAGTGCGCACCAGCCCTTCGCATTAACGGAACAGGGTAAAACCGACGCGTGTATTGAGGCACAGAAATTATGCCGTCTTATTCTGCAAGAAGGCTGGCAATTGGTGCCGCAGATTGATTGCTCAAATATGTTGCGATCATGGCAAACCGCCGATATTTTCCGCCTGATTTTAGAGACGGCACTCGATTCCTCACTGTGCAGTCAAGCGTATGATGCATTAGCTGAGCGAAGCGTTGGTTCTGTAGCTAATCTCACGGTGAAACAGATTGAGGAGATAGTTAATACTGACCCTCGATATCCTCGATTACCAGAAGGTTGGAAGTCTGATAGTCACTTTTGTTTACCTTTTCAAGGTGCCGAGTCATTGATGACAGCTGGCTCTCGGGTAGCTAAGCATATTGAAACGCAGATGCGGGATATACCCAGAAAAGCCGAATCTCAGCTGAAATTATGTGTAGGGCATGGCGCTTCATTTAGACATGCTGCTTATCATTTAGGGGTCATCAATGCTGAAGAGATTGCTCAACTCAGCATGTACCACTCTCGGCCTATTTTTCTTGAACTATTCGAGGATGGCACTTGGCAGCACGTGGGTGGTGAATGGAAAAAACGTTCATCTGTTGCCGCTACCACCATGGACTAACTATGAAAATGATGTCACAACAGCAGCATCTCAAGCATAGCCAACGGTTTATTGAAACCCTGGTGAGTAAGCACAAAACTCACCAATCTGTTTGGCAACACTTACCTACTACTACCGAATGCTGGAATGTTTCGGAAGCGCATTCAGGTCAAAAGGCTCATCAGGATGAAGCGTCTTTTGCCAAAGCAATGAAGGCAGCTCAGCAATACAGCAAGTGGACATGGCCAAAGCGTCCGATCTTTTTCATTGCCGACCCTCATGCCGACGCGGAAGCATTTGTCCGTTCCTTAGTGGCGACTGGGGGTATCAAAATCACTAATCAGGCCCTGCTGGAATTTACATTGACGCGCTTAGGGCGGGAGGCCACTTTTATTATTGGCGGTGACTGTCTTGATAAAGGGCCCAGTAATTTAGCGTTACTGGATGCGCTTAAGCGACTCTTTGATACTGGCGCGCGGGTAAAGCTGCTGGCCGGCAACCATGATATGCGACTGTATATGGGCATCTACGCGATGAGCTTGCCTCGTCATCCCAGCACAGAGCACTTCTTTGTGCGGATGGGGGAAAAGGTTATCCCGTTATTGAGTGAAGTGCATCAGCGTTATTTGAAAGGCAAAAAATTACACAAGTCGATTCCTGATGAAGCCAGTTGTAAAGAAGCCTTATTTCCACGACCCGACTGGTTTGAGCAATTTCCTCAACACGCCAAGACATTGATGACCCACGCAGGCATTAAACGTGAGCTGCGTAAGATGCAGCGAAAATATGATCACTTTGAAGTGGCTTGTAAAAAGGCTGGATTTAGTATGCAGGATGTCTATGCCACGGCAATGAAATGTCGCCAGTTATTTCTGCATCCCAAAGGTGACTATGCCTGGTTTTTTAAACGTATGCAGCTCAGTTATCGTCGTGGTTCTTTTCTGTTTCTGCATGCTGGCTTAGATGATGAAATCAGTAAGGTGATTGAGCAAGAAGGCGTGGCAAAACTGAATAAACAGTTTCGTCAGCAAATGAAAAATGATCTGTTTCAGTTTTACTACGGCAGCTTAGCTAATACGATGCGAACCAAATACCGCGACAGTGATTTACCCCTCAGTGGAAAAGGCGTGAAGCAGATTAACCGTAAGGGTATTCATGCCCTGGTTCAGGGCCATATCAATCGTAAACATGGACAACGTTTAGTCTTGAAGCACGGGTTGCTTCACGTGGAAAGTGATGTGACGCTTGATCGTCACTCAAGGCATAAAGAAGGCCTGAAAGGCGTGGGGGCTGGCGTGACAATTATTCACCCTGATCAACAGCTTATCGGTTTGAGCGTAGACTATCCATTTGCCAAGGTCTTTCATCCACATTTTTATAAAATCTAATCATGGAGTAAGTGATGATCGAGCAAAAAAAACGTTTCCGACACGAGTCCTTACAGGACAAGAAAAGTATTCAAGGGATGTTGGATGCTGTTGCCAAAGGCATTGCGAAAGGTGAACTCAGCTTCAGCGATGATGAAGGAAAAATGGTAATGCAGCCGAAAGATCTGCTGAACTTAAAATTAACCGCCAGTGAAAATGATGAACACAAACGTATCGATATACGTATTAGTTGGTATGCCGATGATGAGCCAGTCAAACGAGGTAAGCTGACCGTTAAGTAACTCCTATGAGGGGAGCAGCGATATTGAACGGTGACTCACTGCAGTGTGTGTTGCCTTTGTAAGTGATAACACAAACATCGATCTCACCGATTTTGTCTCAGCCTGTTAAAGTATTCACTATTAACCCTGCTGTCTATCGATGCATTCGTTGGTTGATGATGCTGATAATGCGATAGACCAAACCGGCTTCTGCTTTAGGAAATCTGTGTGACTAACAATGATGTATTGAGACGAATTCGTTATATCTTAGATTTGAACGATTCCATGATGATAAACGTATTTGCGCAAGCAGATATCGATGTAAGCCGTGAACAGGTCAGTCAATGGTTGAAGCGTGACGATGATCCTGACTATGAGTCGCTGAATGACAAACAGATGGCGACCTTCCTCAACGGCCTGATTAATCACTTACGCGGCAAAAAAGAAGGTGAACAACCCAAGCCGGAAAAGTCGCTTAACAATAATATTATCCTCAGAAAACTCAAAATAGCCTTTAATTTACAAAGCGATGAGATTCTAGCTGTGTTGCAACTGGAAGGTTTCAGCCTGAGTAAACATGAGTTAAGTGCGTTTTTCAGAAAACCGGAGCACAAACATTATCGGGCTTGTAAAGATCAGGTGTTACGAAATTTCCTGCAAGGTCTGCAGTTGAAATATCACCCAAAGAAAAATGATCTGGAAGGTTTCAGCTGGCCGTCACTGGATGATAAAGAGAAGTAAGTTTTGACGAGTTCTCAAGTGTTTGACTGCATTGTGATTGGTGCCGGTGCAGCTGGTCTGATGTGTGCTGCTACTGCCGGCCAGCGTGGGCGCCAGGTACTGGTGCTGGACCATGCCAATAAAGTCGGTAAGAAAATATTAATGTCAGGTGGTGGCCGCTGTAACTTCACCAACCTCTATATGGAACCTGATAATTATCTGTCGGCAAATCCCCATTTTTGTAAGTCAGCATTAAGTCGCTACACCCAATATGATTTTCTGGAGTTAGTCTCTCGCTACAATCTGGCTTATCACGACAAAGGCGCAGGTGAATTATTCTGTGATGACAAAGCCCGAGATATTTTGAATATTCTGCTGGCTGAATGTGAAAAAGGCGGGGTCAAAATTCAGACGGATACCGCTATCACGGCCATCGAAAAAACGGAGCAAGGTCAGTTTGTGATTGATACCGAGCAAGGTCAGTATCAATGTCATTCTCTGGTCATCGCTACCGGTGGTTTATCCATCCCGAAAATGGGGGCCACAGGCTTTGGTTATAAGCTTGCCAGACAGTTTGGTTTACAAGTGAGAGATACTGAACCTGCTTTAGTGCCATTTACCTTAAGTGATGCCTGGCTGACTGTCGCACAGGAGTTAGCAGGTGTAGCGATGGATATTCGTGTCAGCTGTCGTCAGCAAAGTTTTAATGAAGCCTTGTTATTTACACACCGAGGGCTCAGTGGACCAGCCATTTTGCAAATCTCTAACTACTGGTATAGCTCCGATGAAATCACCATCGACTTTTTACCTAGCCATAGCGTGACTGAGTTGATTGAACAGTGGGTGACGAGCGGAGAGAAAGCGACAATCAAAACCTTGTTGAGCCAGTATCTGCCGAAACGTTTTGTGTTGACCTGGTTAGGTCTGATGGCCGCTGATTTAGGTGATAAACTGGCTAAACAATTAGTGAAGAAAGACATAGAACAACTGACACAGTTTTTTCACCACTGGACCATTAAACCATCAGGAACAGAAGGTTACCGGACTGCAGAAGTCACCCGAGGGGGTGTTGACACTGATGGTATTTCTTCAAAAACGTTTGAAGCCAAAACCACAGCAAATTTATATTTTATTGGTGAAGTGCTGGATGTGACGGGCTGGTTGGGTGGCTTTAATTTTCAGTGGGCATGGTCAAGTGGTTGGTGTGCAGGGCAATATGTGTAAACAACTTCAATTAACGCAGTCATTTAAAGCGATGTTATTACGCCATGAAACAAGCGGTTTCTTTTCAGAAGCTTGATAAAAATATCAATGGACAACGCCGCCTGCGAGCGTGTCATGAATGCGACTGGGTGTCTGCTTTACCGCGGCTTCGTCCCGGCGAGGTCGCACACTGTCCCCGTTGTCACCATGTTTTAGCCAGACGCCACTATCGTCCGGCCCAGCGTAGCTTGGCTATTGCTATCAGTGCCTTTATCGCCTTATTCATCGCTGTCAGTTTCCCTTTTGTTAGTTTTTCAATTAAAGGCATTGGCCACAGTATTGAAATCGAACAAACTGCGTCAATGTTACTGAGTTTTGAACAACCTATTGTGGCGATTGTGGTGGCATTGACTATTATTATCTTGCCCGCCATGTATCTTGTTTCAGTGATTTGGTTACAGCTGGTCTTGTTGTTTTCAGAACCTAAAATCAAACATCGTCAAATTGCCCGGACGCTCAAACATCTCGACAGTTGGATGATGGCAGATGTCTTTATCATTGGTGCCCTGGTTAGTCTGTTTAAAATTGCAGGCATGGCCGATATTGAGCTTGGCATTGCCTTTTGGGCTTATGCGGTGTTTGCCTTCTTATTGTTAATGACCACGCGTTCTATCGATGCTGACTGGATGTGGTTCGCAATTGCGGGCGAACCACGTGCGCCGGCGCATACGAATACGGGACAAGGAGCCGCGGAACAAGGGCTGACCGGTTGTCCCACCTGTGGTTTGATTCATGCACTGGATAAAGGCAGTGATAATCACTGTGTTCGTTGTGGCGAGCCTCTTCATGCACGCGCACCGAAAAGTCTGCAACGCACCCTGGCCTTACTGATAACTGCCACCATTTTCTATATACCAGCAAACGTTTATCCGATAATGACCACCACCAATTTTGGTCAGGAAAAGAACAGTACCATTATGGCTGGTGTGATTGACTTGATTGAACACGGTTCGTGGCCGATTGCGCTGGTCATTTTTATTGCCAGTATTCTGGTACCTATCGCTAAATTAATCGTGTTGTCCTGGCTGTGTTTAACCGTCAATAATGCACATCAATTGAGCCAGTTAGCACGTTTAAAATTGTATCGGATAACGGAGTTTATCGGTCGCTGGTCCATGGTGGATGTCTTTGTGGTGGCGATTTTGGTGGCTTTAATACATGCTGGCGATTTAATTTCAGTCACACCGGGACCGGCTGCACTCGCTTTTGCCAGTGTGGTGGTGTTGACGATGTTGGCGGCCATCACTTTTGATTCACGTCTGATATGGGATAAGCCACAGATGGAGTTACGACCTGCACAGGACAACAGCGTATGACGGATGATGTATCGAATACCAACACCACGGAAGAGTTAGATAATGCCCGTGCGACGAAAGCGTCTAGTTGGTCGCCAATCTGGATTCTTCCCATCGTGGCGGTCCTCATTGGTGCCTGGTTGGTCGTGGATGATTATCTGAGTACAGGGCCACTGATTAATCTCACCATGAACGATGCCGAAGGTATCGCTGCCAATAAAACACTCATCAAAACACGTAATGTGGAAATCGGCCATGTTGAGTCGGTCACTCTGTCTGAAGATTTACAGTATGCAGTAGTCAAAGCCCGCATTAACCCTGATGCTGCTTCGACTTTGGTAGAAGACACACGTTTCTGGGTAGTAAAACCACGTATTGGCCGGGAAGGTATCAGTGGTTTGAATACCGTATTATCCGGTGCGTATATTCAACTTGAACCAGGCCAGTCGCAACAGGAACAGCGAGAATTTGAGGTGCTTGATCAACCGCCGGTGTCATTGAGCGGTAATGGTATTCATATCAAACTCGACAGTCCTCTGGGCATCTCCTTAAAACCAGGCGATCCGGTCAGTTATGAAGGACAGATTGTAGGCCGTGTTGAAAAGTCAGAGTTCAAACCCGGTAATCAGCATATGCATCATGAGTTATTTATCGAAGCACCTTATGATGTACTGGTGACCAAGAGCACACGGTTCTGGTCTTCGTCTGGTGTGAATATCAGTCTTGACTCCAAAGGCTTTAATATCAATCTGGCCTCACTGGAAACACTGTTAAGCAGTGGTGTCAGTTTTGGTGTGTTGCAGGAAGTGGAAAATGACGAGCCTGCAGCGTCGGGAGATGAGTTTGCCTTGTATTCCAATCAGACCGAAGCACAGCAGGCCAGCTATGATCGATATATTGAATATGTGTTGATGGTGAAAGATACCGTGCGAGGCCTGGCAGAAGGCGCACCTGTTGAATTCAGAGGATTACGTATTGGTACCGTAGAAAGTGTCCCGTGGGAATATAACTCACGAATGCGTAATGGCAAGGATGGATTTGCGATTCCCGTATTGATTCGCCTGGAGCCGCAGCGGCTCGGTGACTTCCATGATGGTCTGCTCGAAGAGTGGAAACAACGCGTAGATAGGCTTATAGAGCGAGGTTTAGTGGCTACCTTAAAACCTGGCAATTTACTCACCGGCGCAATGTTTGTGGATATCAATATTGATAGAACGCCGGGTATGCCTGAGATTAAAGTGGCCATGTTTAAAGATCGACAAGTGATTCCTACCAAGTCATCGCAGCTGGCACAGATGGAGATGAAAATATCCAACCTGCTCGATAAATTAAATGGACTAGAAGTACAGCCTGTATTGGACGGAGTGAATGCTAACTTGAAAACATCACAAGCCTTGTTGCAGGAAGTACAGACTTTAGCCAGCAGCATCGATCAGTTTGTGAATAATCCCCAGACGCAAACGATACCGGATAATGTCAATCAGACGCTCGCTGAGCTCAGAGAAACGTTAAAAGGCCTCTCGCCAGAAGCACCGGCGTATCAGAATTTATCTCAGAGTATAAAAAGCCTGGAAGGTCTGATTAAGGACATACAACCCTTGGTGCGTACTTTAAATGAACAACCCAACGCACTGATTTTCAATCGTACTGAGCAGGCGGATCCACAACCTCCTGCTGCTCAACCGTAGATGCAGGAGAGTGTTGTGAAACGATTTTTTATTGGACTGTTTTTTATTTTGTTGACTGCCTGTGCGGGCCAGCCAGTAACACAGTCAACTTTCTATACCTTACCTGTCATCGATACGCCTACAGATAACATCCGTTCGGATAAAACCGTTTTTATCCGACCAATCATTCTGGCTGATTTTCTCAGTAAAAATGGTGTGGTACTGCAACTGGATGACATCACGGTTCATTCTGCCCAATATCATCAATGGGCTGAGTCACTGGCTGCACAGTTGAGTCGTGGTTTACGTGATCGACTACAAGCGGCGCAGTCAGATTATCGAATCGTTAATTTGCCGTCGTTTGCTAAGCAAAGCAGCTATCAGCTTCAAGTAGAGTTTGATCAGTTTCAGGGCCGTTTTGATGGTCAAGCCGTCACCAGTGGACAATGGCAATTGCTTAATAAACAAGGTGAAACGGTCACCACTCAACGTTTCAGCCTGACGCAAGCTTTACCAGCAGAAGGTTATCCTGTTTTGGTTCGTGCTTTAGCAAAAAATCTGGATAAGCTGGCCGCTGATATAGCGAAACAATTACGATAAGTAAATAAGAGGAAGAGGCTTTAATCCTTATTCACTTCACGTTTATCGATGAACATTAAAATGATCTGCCGATCCGTATAAATATCGTTTGAACCATGCTGACGAATGCCATCATAAAATGCTTTGAATTTTGGATCACGTTGTTTAAATCCTTCGATATCCTGATTGAGTACCTGCGCCTGAAATGCGGTTGGCGCGGTATCAAAATGACGTGATGCACAAAATACCGCTGTGGATTGCCCTGCCTGTTCCGCTACTACTTCATTGGCTGGATTAAAGAGACATTGTTGATAGTTCTGCTCTTCCGCATTCACCATTGTTGAAAATAACAGGCCTGCAACAGCAAGAGAAAATATGTGGGGTTTCATCATCACCTCATAGAGTCGGATTGATTAGAGATAATGACTCGTGCACAACTTAATTTGCTCCACCAGGATGTGAGGCTCATGTTTCAATCCAAGCTAGAGATGATTAACTCGGTCCCTGTCCGAATTGAGGTAATGAATCTGAGGTCTGGTCCCATTCTGCTTTACTGTTCATAAAAATATGGGCGTCAGCTTGAATAGTTAAGCTGCTGTCTAAACAGCCGGCAGGCACTACTAATAAACGGCCATTCATCTGTGTATGAGGTAAAGCCGAGCCACAGTGCTGACAAAAACTTTTGGTATGACGGGTGCCTGGTAAGGTGTAAGTTCGGATGTTTTCTTCTCCAGACAACCAGATAAGTTTGGCGGATTGAGAAAATAGATTGGACGCATGTGCCGAGCCCGTATCTTTTCGGCAATGACTGCAATGGCAGAGATAAAAGTGTTCGAAGTCACCTTTAATTTCAAAGCTGACTTTGCCACATAAACATGAGCCATGATGTTCCGTCATATTTTTTCCTTGTTTTTCTGGCATTACTAATTTTAACTGAACGTCGATATTTCTCAGCATAACATCAGAGTGAATTCAGTAGATTGGGTAGAGTCCTGCGAAACCCAACGATTGGATAAACATTAGGCAATAAGTTTGTTCAAGGAACGCTTGTCTGGGGTCATGTTTAAATTCAATCTACTGGATAATTATCTACTTCACATGTTGCCGCTGGGGCGTTCATTTAATTGGATTTCGTTCTTCATCTTAAGTTCTAGTTTTTGGAATTCCTAGTTTCGCCTTAATGGCGAGTCAGGGAAATGC
>NZ_DIAC01000038.1:0-10588 GCF_002414625.1 Methylophaga sp. UBA5088
TTGGACCTGAGCCTTTATGGGGGGATTGGCGAGAAGCGCTTGGCTTGGATGAACAGGGGAAAGTGGTACTTGAGCAATTATGTCAGCTACTCGAGTCACAGTTAGAGGCCTATGGTGAGGGAGCAGACCGCTTCGGCTTAGTTCATGCAGATCTGCGTTTAGCGAATTTATTAGCAGACGGCCATGATCTTGGTGTGATCGATTTTGATGATTGTGGTTTTAGCTGGTTTATGTATGACTTTGCTTCAGCCGTCTCGTTTCTTGAGTTGTCGCCATTGTTGCCGGAATTAGAACGAGCCTGGGTTCGAGGCTATAAATCCATCTCACCTCTATCAGCAGAAGATGAAGCGATGATATCCACATTTGTGATGTTCCGTCGATTATTACTCACTGCCTGGGTGGCAAGTCACCCTGAAACAGAAACAGCAGCAGAAGCCGGGTTTGATCAGTACACGCAAGGCACTATTGAGTTAGCAAAGCGATATCTTGCCGAAAATGAACAGCAAGACACATCACCGCTAAGTGAAAAACGTATTCTCGATATGAACGCTTTTGAGGCTAAATCGGGTCAGCACAAGGAGAACGTCACACGGCGTCTTGATAATCTTGGTGCTGCTTCGGTTTTGTTTTACCAAGAGCCTATTGAAATGGTGTCTGCACAAGGTGCCTGGATGCAAGCCGCTGATGGTAAACGTTATCTGGATTTTTATAATAATGTGCCTTGTCTTGGTCATTGTCACCCGAGTGTCGTTGCTGCGGTGTCAAAACAAATTGCGACATTGAATGTACATACACGCTATTTGGTCAGTGTGGTGGATGACTATCTGGAGTCACTGAAAGCGACGCTACCCGAGTCAGTATCTAATGTCGTGATGACCTGCTCGGGTAGTGAAGCCAATGATTTAGCGATGCGTTTGGCTGAGCAGGCTTCAGGCGGAACAGGCTTTATTGTGACGGAAGATGCCTACCATGGTAATACCAGTCTGGTGACAACCGTCTCACCCTCCATTATCAAGCAAGGGAGTTTGCCCGATAATGTGGTAGCTATTCCGGCGCCATCATCGTCTGTGTACGAAGGAGACATAGCTGCCGGTTTTGCTGCAAAAGTCGCGGAGGCAATTGACACCTTACAACAGCGTGGTATCAAAGTGGCGGCACTGTTGGTAGATACCATTTTTTCTTCAGATGGTATTTTTTCCGAACCTCGTGGCTTTTTGAAACAAGCTGTTGAGGTTGTCCGCAACGCTGGCGGCGTGTTTATTGCTGATGAAGTTCAGCCTGGATTTGCCAGAATGGGAGAAACCTTCTGGGGCTTCGATTTTCATGGGATCATTCCCGATATCGTCACCATGGGCAAGCCGATGGGGAATGGATTCCCCATGGCTGCGGTGGCGACGCGACCCGATTATTTACAGTCCTTCTGTGCTGATGTTGGCTATTTTAATACCTTTGGTGGCAATCCGGTTGCGGCGGCTGCCGGTCAAGCTGTACTCGATACCATTCAACAGGAAAATTTGCAGGAAAATGCACGTAAGATGGGGGACTACCTCAAGCAACAACTCCAGTTTATAGCGCAACAATCGTCTTATATTGCTGATGTTCGTGGCCAAGGCTTATTTTTGGGTATTGATATTGGTGAAAAGGATAATAAACATAACCCTAATCCCACCAAGACACGACATATTATTAACGGTTTAAAACAAGCAGGGGTATTGATTGGTGCAGCAGGCAAGTACGGCGCTACCTTGAAGTTACGTCCTTTGCTAACCTTATCGCGATATGAGGCTGATTTCTTCTTAGACGCTTTATCAAAGCAGGTCTAGCCTCACTAGCATACTCATTGAGGTCAGTTAACTTGTTGATGCCTCAATGAGGCCGACCTTATCATCACTCAATGCTTTCTTTAAGGGACCACTGGGTTGGCGGTCAGTGACTAAATGATCGATCTCATTCCACCTGGCATAACGCGCCGTGGCCATGCGATCGAATTTACTGTGATCAGCGACCACCATATTGTTGGCACTTTGGCGAATCATCTGCTTATAAACATCAGCAGCATCGGTAAGCGCGTCAGCAGGGCCAGTTGGTGCCAAGCTGCTAGCACCTAGAATGGCCCAGTCCGCCGTGTAATCGGATAAAAACTGACAGGTTTGTGAACCATGTGTCGCGCCTTCTTCACCATGATAGACACCGGGTGCCATAATCACGTTAATAGTCGGGTTAAACGACAATACGGTTGCCACACCAAAGGCATGGGTGATGACCGTAATATTGTTCATTTCATAGGCTATGCGCTTGGCGACTTCGACGGTGGTCACCCCCGAACCTATCATCAAGACTTTGGCACCTTTCAACATGGGCGCTGCTTTTTTGGCAATGGCGGTGCGTTCGGCCAGATTGGCTTTATGTCGCTCATTTAATACAGGTTCTGCTGCCTGTCTCAGTAAGGCGCCACCATAAGTACGACTAATTAGGTTTTGTTCTGCCAACTCTTCTAAATCACGACGAATCGTTTCTGTCGTAACTTTCAGGGTTTTTGCTAATTCACTCACCCGCATAGAAGGATTGATGGTGAGCTCGTCAATGATTGCCTTGTGTCTTGCGATTTTTTTCCGTGACATGGTTACAGCCTTATGAAGAACCTAGAAGTTATCATAAAATTACTGATGGCCAACATCTCTGTTACAAGGTTTTTTTATCGAGCGAGTGAATGGAAAGGCATTTCTAGGGTAGTTCTTCTGGAAGAACTGGCTGTGGTAGATGACTGGATAAGCCGAGTAAAAATGCTTTCAGATCGGCCAGTTCTTGTTTTGACAGATCCAAGGGTTTTATTAGTGGCGATAATTGAGCGGTGGGAATGTCATCGGTTTTATCATCGAGTTTCGCATTTTGCCACCACCCCATATTGTACATAGCTAGCAGCATATCCAAATCCGTAACGAGGCCATTGTGCATATAGGGTGGCGAAGCGATACCTGTCCGTAATGCAGGTGTTCTAAAGGCACCGACATCTTCTGCTTTTCCCGTCATTTTATAGCGGCCCTGGAAATTACCGACTTGGTCAAATGATGTACCCAAGTGATGGAATTGATTATCACTGAGTAAGGGGCCATTGTGGCAATGGATACAACGCGCTTTTGTGCGGAATAAGTGTAGGCCTCTAATTTGCTGGTCGGTGAGTGCCGTTTGTTTACCTTCCATAAAGCGATCAAAGTCTGATGGCGATGAGCGAACTGTTCGCACAAAAGTGGCAATAGCCTGAACGATACGTTCAGGCGTGATGTTTTCGTCACCAAAAGCGGTTTTGAAAAGAGCAGGATAGGATGCGGTCTTCGCCAGTCGTTTTGCTGCATTCTCAGGATTCGCTGCCATCTCAATCGGGTTGGTCCAACTTGCCAGCGTTTGTTCTTCCAGACTGTTGACTCTGCCATCCCAAAACAATTGCTTGAGAAAGCCAGTATCAACGATAGAGGGTGAGTTGATGTCACCTTGAATACGATTATGTCCAATCGCTTTTCTTCTGCCATCAGCCCAGGCTAAATCTGGATCATGACAAGAGGCGCAAGCAATCTGCTGTGATTGTGATAAACGTCTGTCGAAAAAAAGATGTTTACCGAGCTGTTGCTTTTCCTCAGAAAAGGGATTGTCGAGTGGAAACTCAATCTGCTGGGGTAAAGGCATGAGTGGTTGCACCTCAACCCCAGCATCAAGTTTGGCTTCGGGCCAGTGTGTGACACCTTGCCTGTATTGCTCGATGAGCGTCATTGTGTCATTTTCTGCAAACGCCATTCTTGGCATTATTATCATCAGGACTAATACCAGCAGCTGGCTGTTTATATAGTTCATCGTCGACATCAGTAGCGATACCCAATTTCGAACCAGAACTGACGGCCTAAACCAAATAATTGGGTGCCCGATTCCGTCGTCACCACATTTCGCTTATCTGAGACGTTAATGATATCGGCTCGAATGTAAGGTGAGGAGGGGCGTGAAAGTAGCGCGTATTCAACACTGATATCCCAGCGCGTGGTTCGTCCTTGATTTTCTGTTTCATAACTATCCAGGCCGGTATCATCATCTTTACCTAAACTTTTTAAATATTTATAACCGTTGGTAAAGGCCCAGCTATTTTTAACCAGTAAACGATCATCAAATGCCTGCATGATAATGTCCAGATTAGCTGTCACTGGTGTGGCGAAGTCACCGGCAGGTAATGCTCGGCGAGCGACTTGATTACCTTCAAATATGACCTGTTCATTCGCATCGACACTAGATAGATAACCGCCACTATCACCATAGCGAGCATCAGTGTCTTTATCCATCCAACTCACGGTTGAATTAACTAACCATTTCATACCAGCAAATCGGAAAGGTGAAGAACGCCAGAACAGATCGACTTGTTGTGTATTACTGCTGCCTGAGTTTTCAAACCAACTGACTTCGGAAGTAGAATCATAATGGGTTCGAATTTGTTTACGTCCCTGGCGTTCTACGTATTGGAGGCCTGCTTGCCCACTTAATACTTCAGCATAGAGTCCTACGCTGTATTCATCATCATAAGGTGTATCGAGGTCGCGAAACTCCCACTCTTGTGTTGGATCAATAGTGGTCCAATTGTCACTTGCACTATCGCGTTCACGAATGCTCATGCGACTACGTTCTTCTTCTCGTAAGCGATAAGATAAAAAGGACTTACCGTAGTAACGGTTTGCACCAACGGTAATACGTGCTGTTTGCGTGTTGTTTAAATAGACACCTGCTTGAATTCTTGGTGCTAAATTGACATTGTCTAACCAATCATCATGTTCCACTCGCACACCAGCACGCCAAAAGACATGCTGGTAGTCACCGTTTAATTCAGTAAACGCAGAAATATCCATATTATCAAAGGCAATTTTCCCCGCCTGGTAAATGACTTCCCGGCTATGAAACTGATCGCTAGGCGCCCATGAGCCCGGTGAGGTTTGAGGAGGGAGTGGCTGAGTGAAGTCTAAGGTGTATTCATTGAAGGTAAAGTCATTTCCGCGATCCTGCATGTAACGAGCCCATTTCAGCTCGGTACCATAGCGCCATACATGGGACTCATTCAGTGAGGTGGTAAAGTTAAGTGTTGAACCAATCGTATATTGACGGTTGGCTAAATCACCATATCCGCCAAAAATCCCCGCTTCATAGATACTGGTGTATTTATATTGATCAATGGTGTTGCTTTCAAACTCACGTTGATCGGCATCGGTACCTGCATTGAGATTAAGATCCATACGAGTGTCAGCGAATTGTTTCCCAAAATTAACACTCGCATTCAGACCTTGATGTTGTCCTTCAAAGTCTGAACCAATGTAGTTAATCAGGAAACTGTCTTCGTAATAATCGCTGTAGGCGACTGAGGCATTGAGATCATAATCACGTTCGAGCAGGTCAAATCTAACCACGCCGTATCGTGATTCTTTATCTAGGGTTTTTTCATCGGAAGGTTTAAATATACGCCCTGTGTCAGCAAAGTAATCAAAATCTAATTTCACCAGTTGCTTTTGGGAAATATGTGATTCTTTTTCACTATAACCTGCAAAAACACCTATATCACCTATTCGTGTCGCGCCTTGCAGAGCTGTCTCTGATTTACGGAACTTAGGATGATAATCTCCGGGCAAGCCAGTTGGTAATTGTCTTGCCCCATCTTCAAAAAACTCACCTTCTTGAGACTCATCAACATGAAATTCCGTCCAGCTGTCTTGGGTTTTACGGTGTTTGATTTGAAATTCGTCTCGTCCTGAATATGCTTTGGTTTCTGCTTTGACGACACCACCAACAAATCCTCCTTCACTGGCTGAAGCATTCACATCAATGACAGTTAAATTATCCAGAAAAGTGGGGTCAACAAATAAACCTTGAGAGTGTCCGGCAACCCGTGTGTAGTTCGAAGCACTTTCTTCAAGAGCAGGATCCAGCCGACTGTCAATACTAGCCCCATCAAGCATTAATTTATTTTGATATGGAGCTGCACCACGAATGGAAAACTCTGCTGGTTTGATATCACCTTGTTGCAGGCTTGAGCTGGCCGTGTCATCGACACGTACTGAAGGGATAAGGCTCAGTGCTTCTGCCAGATCTGACCTAAGTGATTGGCGCATTTCGATAGAGGTGAGGGTTTTTATTTCTGGGTTATGAGGTAATGCTTCAATATTCAGTTGTGGTAAATCTACGCCTGATTGATCCGCACTCTGAATAGGAAGGATGGTGTAACTTAATTCACCATTTTTGACGTATCTTAGCCCACTGTGCGCCAATATTTGGTCTAAAGCCTGATAAATGCTGCGAGCCTGCTTAGCACCTGGGCTTGATTGATCCCTAACTAAATCTGCTGAAAAACTAATCAGTAACCCTGTTTGTTGACCGAGTTGGTTAAGGGCAGTCTCTAAAGACCCAGCAGGTATGGAAATTTGCTTTGATTCGGTCACGCTAGTGCGCTTTGATGAAGTATCGTCTGCGAAGCTGACGGAGGGAAAGACGATACTTGTGCTGGATAGCAGGAGAATATTGAGTATTGTCGAAGATAAATAAGTTCGATTCATAATGGATTCCGTGGTTTGTTCTGTTGTTATTACTCAGGACGAACCAGGAAAAAAATCAGCTCATTTTTTTTCAGATAAATGAAACCAGATGCCAAAACGTTTTGTGTAATTTAGGTTGAGCGCTCTACTAACAGCATTCATAACTGCTGCTAAATCGTCGGTTGGGTATGAGCCTGAGACTCTCAAATTAGCAATCTGTGGTTCATAGCGGATAAAGGCATGATGGTATCGACTGAGTTCAGAGACAAAGCTGTTCAAGGGCATATCAGATACGATTAACATGCCTGTTTGCCAGGCAAGCGTTTGTGTATTGGCCTTGAACATCGACATTTCTCCTGACGCAGTCAATGTCAATGCCTGGTTTTCCTGAAGTGTCCATGATGTCAGATAGTGCTTCTCGGTCACGGTTACTTGGCCTTCAAATAGTGTGACTTGTATCAGTTCAGGGTATTGTGTGACGACAAAGTGGGTGCCTATCGGTGTGATATCTCCGATAGCTGTTGTCACTTTCAGCTGTTGTTGAGGGTGCTGTTCGGCATGGGTGATGATCGCTACTTCACCTTGCTTGAGTACGAGAGTCATCAATGTATTCGTTTCGTCTATCTCAATGATGGTGTCAGTATTGAGGTGGACTTCAACACCATTTGCCAGTGTCCAGCTACGGTGTTCACCTACTTTGGTGGCGAGTGTCTTATTTTGTTGATGGGTGACAGGTGAACCGATAAACCATGGGGTTGAGCCAATCACCGCAATACCAAATAGAGATTTAAGCAACTGTCGGCGAGGTCCGGGAGATGGCTGACTGAGAACGTGTTGGCTGATTGGACGACGCTGTGGCGCGTTAATATCATTAAGCATCATGTCAAAAGCAGCAATCTTCTGCCAGGCTTCATCATGAACCGATGATTGCTGTCGCCATGAACTGATGCGTTGTTGAGTTAAAGTGTGATTAACAGAATTTTGTAGCTCCAACCACCAATCGGCCGCTTCTTCTGCAATGGTGAGTGGGATTGTACTTTCGTTGAGTGATCGCATCGTTATACTGACAAATTAAAACAACAACTCAACATGGCTTGCTTCAAATGGCGCTTCACGGTGCTGATGGATATAGCGAGTCTATTGGCTGTGTCGGCATAATTTAAGCCTTCCAGCTGAACGGCGATAAATGTCTGACGAACATCTGTTTTCAGTTGTCTTAGTCGGTTATCCACCTGAATTAATAACTCTAAATGCTCCACTTGCTCTTCAGCTGATGGCGCTAAATCTGGCTCAAGTTCGCTAACGCATTGCTGATAAGCCGTTTCAATGTTCTTTTTACGCCAATGATCGGTCAATAGGTGGCGAGCAACCGTTTTTAAATAAGCATCACTATCTTCAATAACATCGTTTTTTACCCGTTTTAACAAGCGCTCAAAGGTATCGTGTAGTAAGTCAGCAGCCAGATGGTTGCAACCCAATTGTTTATACAGCCAACTTCGCAGCCACTGTTGATTATGGATATACAACATTTCAATCTGCTTAGAAGCGTGTTGTTGTGAACTAGTATGTTTCATTCAAGAGATATTTTTATAGATGATAATGATAATGTTTCTTATTATCATTTGTTGCGGAGCAACTGTAAAGTGGAAGAATTTATATTTGAGAAACAGGCATTGATGCGAGAAAATGGCTCGTTTGTCGTCGATGACGATACTGAAACTCTTGAAAGTGATTAAATTATGTCTAGCCCAGTCCAAAAAGCGGCTTCAAAGCGCCGCACTTTTGCGATTATTTCGCATCCTGATGCCGGTAAAACGACCATCACTGAAAAACTCCTCTATTTCAGTGGCATGATCCAATCCGCGGGCAGTGTTAAATCTCGCAAGACTGATAAACATGCCACTTCTGACTGGATGGAAATGGAGAAGGAGCGGGGCATTTCTGTCACCTCATCAGTGATGCAGTTTCCATGGCGTGATGAGATTGTGAATCTGCTTGATACACCGGGCCATGCTGATTTCTCGGAAGATACTTATCGCACATTGACCGCTGTGGATTCAGCCTTAATGGTAATTGATAGTGCCAAAGGTGTTGAAGAACGGACTATTAAGTTGATGGAAGTCTGTCGTCTGCGTGATACGCCGATTCTGACCTTTATTAACAAATTAGATAGGGAAGGTCGTGAGCCTGTTGAATTGTTGGATGAAATCGAAACGATTCTAAATATAGGCTGTGCGCCGATCACATGGCCTATTGGCATGGGTAAAGGCTTCAAGGGGATTTATCACTTATTAGATGATAATGTTCATTTGTTCGAAGCGCATGCCAAAGAAGCGGGTGAAGTCATAGAAGGGCTTGATAACCCTCGCTTAGATGAGCTATTCGGTGGGCTGGCGGAAGACTTACGCATGGAGATTGAGTTGGTGCGTGGTGCCAGTAATGAATTTGATTTGGAGCTGTTTTTAGCTGGCGAGTTGTCACCTGTGTTTTTTGGCTCAGCGATGAATAACTTTGGTATTACAGAGTTATTGGATTCCTTTGTGAAATATGCGCCACCGCCACAATCTCGTGAGACAAAAACACGCGTTGTTGAGTCTGGTGAAGAGAACTTTAGTGGCTTTGTATTTAAGATTCAGGCGAATATGGATCCAAAGCATCGTGACCGGATTGCTTTCTTACGCGTGTGTTCAGGTAAATACACTAAAGGTATGAAGTTGCATCAGACTCGTATTGGTAAAGATGTGACTATCGCGAACGCCGTGACATTTATGGCGGCGGAACGCGAACAAGCCGAGGAAGCTTATCCTGGTGATATTTTGGGTATGCACAATCATGCCACGATTCAGATTGGCGATACATTTACTCAGGGTGAAGATCTTCAGTTCACCGGCATTCCTTATTTCGCACCAGAGTTATTTCGTCGTGTCAGATTGAAAGATCCGCTTAAAAATAAAGCCTTATTGAAAGGCTTGCAGCAATTGAGTGAGGAAGGGGCAACACAGTTATTCCGCCCACTTGATAATAATGATCTCATTCTGGGTGCGGTGGGTGTGCTTCAGTTTGACGTGGTGGTTCATCGTTTGAAAGGTGAATATAACGTGGAATGTGCTTATGAAGCGGTTCAGGTATACACCGCCCGCTGGGTCTATTGTGATGATGTCCGCAAACTGGAAGAGTTTAAAAAGAAAGCGTCGCAAAACCTGGCATTAGATGGTGCCGGAAACCTGACTTATATTGCACCAACGCGGGTGAATCTTGACCTGACGATGGAACGCTGGCCAGATATCGATTTCCGTTCCACACGCGAACATCTCTGATGGCTGAATAGCTATTGCCTGATTGAGGTTGGATATTATATGATAATGATTCTCATTTATTTAACCCGTCAGGCAAGCTATGTCCGTTTTTCAGGAGTCAGAGCAACAAACGATATCTAATCTCTATCGTCAACATCATACTTGGCTGTTTCGGTGGTTACGCGGCAAAGTGGAATCTACCGAGTCTGCGGCGGACATTTCCCATGATATTTTTGTCACATTACTGGCGCGTGAAGAGCAACTCTTACTCACAGAACCACGCGCCTTTTTGACAACATTGGCAAAGCGAAGTGTGGCTAATCACTGGCGACGTCAACAAGTAGAAAAAGCGTACTTGGAAGCCATTACCGATATACCTGAAAGTCTCCAACCATCAGAAGAAGAACGCGCCATCATTGTCGAAACCATAGTGGATATAAACCGGCGTTTGCAGGGCTTACCGTTGGATGTAAAGCGCGCTTTCCTCTATGCGCAATTGGATGGCATGAAGCAACAGGAAATAGCTGAAAAATTAGCGGTGTCGGTGTCCACTGTTAAGCGATACTTAACTCGGGCAGCAGCGCAATGTTATTTTGCAATCACCGTCAAATAATCCATGCCAGACGCAATACAGGTTGAACAAAAAATCGCATTAGAGACTATTGAGTGGTATCTGGCGTTATCCGAACAGACGGACGACAAGCTCTTGTATCAGCAATGGCAGTCGTGGTTGGCAGCCGT
>NZ_DIAC01000038.1:10725-13562 GCF_002414625.1 Methylophaga sp. UBA5088
GATCCTCAGCATCAGTTAGCTTGGTCAAGAATTGAACAAGTCAATCATGGACTTAATACCTTACCTACGCCATTATCACGCGCTATTACGGAAAAAACGCTGTTCAAAACAGATAAAAGTCGGCGACATGTCTTACGCTCGCTGGTCGGCATAGCGGTTATGAGTGGTGGCAGCTGGGTTTATTTTAAGAATGAGACTTTCTTACTCCCGTTACTGGCTGATTACCGGACTGGAATTGGTGAAACCCGTTCGGTGACACTCTCAGATGGTACCCAAGTGGACATGAATGCCAATAGTGCCTTTTCTATTGCGTATTCAGAAAACCAACGACACCTGACCTTAATCAGCGGTGACATTATGATCACGACCGCGAAAGATACCAGACCTTTTTTATTGAAAACGGACTGGGCTGATCTCAAGCCAGTAGGCACGCGTTTTTATGTCAGGCAGCGAGACAACACGGCATTGTTGGCTGTTTATGAAGGTGCTGTCGATTTTATCCGGGGAAACCATCTGCCACTATTAAGAGTGAAGGCAGGGCAACAGATCAGCTTTAATGCCACTGAGCTGGGAAGCGTTATGTCCGCACAGGAAAGCATGCTCGCTTGGCAACAATATATGCTAGTGGCTGATAACATGCCTCTAGCTGAGATAGTGACTCAGTTACAAAATTATCATCATGGCTGGCTACGCTGTGACCCTTCAATAGCAGACCGTCGGGTGTCTGGTACTTACCCTCTAAGTAATATAGATCAAGTTCTAAAAGCTTTAGCGGCAACACTTCAGATTGAGTTGGTCTATAGAACACGCTATTGGATTACACTCAAACCACAGCAGAAAATTTAAATTTTTTGGTCTGTTTTTCATTCTCACGTGACACAACAAATAGATACCTATTTGTTAATGGAAAGTGAGGACTCTCATGTTCAATAAACCCGCTTTATTAAGCGCAATGACGCTAACCACTGCTTTGCTCGCTACAGCTGGCGTGACCCTTTTATCCACCACACCTGTGCTGGCTGCGGAACAGACTTCGGCGCAGAGTGATAAAAAAATAAGCTTTAATGTTTCGGCAGGTGATTTGGCCACGGCTCTGAATCAGTTTGGACGACAAGCTGGCATATTACTCAGCTTTTCACCTGAACTTACGGCAGCTTATAAAACCTCAGGACTGAAAGGTAACTATCCGATTAATGAGGGACTGCAAACCTTATTGCGAGGTACGCCTTTGTCCGTCGTTCAACAATCAGAAACCAGTTATCGGCTGACTAAAAGCAATGATAAATCAGCCGATTTACCCGTCGTGACTGTCACTGGACAGCAAACTTCATTTTCAGCGTATGACCCGATAGAAAGTTACAATGCGGAGAGGAGCGCTAGTGCGACAAAAACGAATGCATCCATTTTTGATACCCCACAGTCCATCTCGGTGGTCACACAGAAGCAGTTAGTTAATCGCGGTGTGAAAACCGTGACACAAGCCTTGCAATATATGCCAAGCTTGAGTGATCCATTTGGTTATGACACGCGTTACGACTGGTTTAGCTTGCGTGGGTTTGATGCTAAATCGCAGGTATATCGTGATGGTCTTTTAATACCAACGAGTACCTATGGCTTACCGAGAGCAGATAGCTACGCACTGGAGCGGGTTGAAGTCATTCGTGGCCCGAGTTCTGTCACTTATGGGCAAGCGCAACCGGGTGGTTTGGTGAACTTAGTTAGCAAGCGACCTACAGAAGACACCTTACGTGAGTTACGTCTATCAGCCGGCAGCGATGACTTTTTTGAGTTAGCAGGGGATTTTAGTGGCAAGGTTGATGATGAAGGTAAGCTTCTTTATCGACTGGCCTTTGTCGGAAATGATGCCAATTCTGAAGTCGATTATAACGATGCTAAACGTAAGATGGTGGTACCATCATTAACTTGGAATATCAGTGATGCCACACAATTAACCGTATTGGCTGTTGAGCAGCACGATGAGCAAATTTATAGCTTTAATAGCCATTTCTCACCAGCATTATTGAAAACATTTAGTGATTTTAATGGTGGAGCGAAGGTGTACGACCGTGAATTTGGTTTTTTCGATGGCGAGGAAGATTTTAATAATTTTGATCGCGATTATCGATCGGTCGGGTATGAGTTTTCGCATGCATTTAATGACACTTGGTCATTCAGACAAAACACACGTTATGACGAAGTCGATTTGGATTTCAAAGCGCTTAGTATCAGTCAAAATGTATTTGCAACCGACTTAACAAGAGGAATACAGGGAAGAGAGGCATCCCGTAAGAAGGAAGAGTTAAATGCTTTTGCTGTAGATAATCAGTTATTAGCTCATTTTGATAGTGGAAAGCTAACTCATGACATACTGATTGGTCTTGATTGGCGTTATTCCGATAAAACAGAAAAGAACTTCACTGGAACAGCCTCAGCCATTAATTACTTAAACCCAGTGTATGGCTCAACTGTTGGTAATTTGTCTCTTAGTAGCGATAAGGATATCTATTCACGTCAAACGGGGATTTATATTCAAGATCAACTCGCTTATAAAAACTGGCGATTACTGATCGGTGGGCGATATGACTGGGTCAAGAATGATGTTGATGTAAATTTCCCAAACAATGCAAATGATGCAGATAAGTCTGCGGAAGATTTTTCGGGGCGGGTTGGTCTGGTATATAAATTTGATAATGGTCTTTCACCTTATGTCAGTTATAGCGAATCATTTAACTTAGTAGCCAGCACTGATGCGGAAGGTAATTTATTTGACCCAGAAAAAGCCAAGCAGTATGAAGTGGGCGTGAAGTATGAACCCCAAAATATGGATGGTTTTATTA
>NZ_DIAC01000038.1:13582-22870 GCF_002414625.1 Methylophaga sp. UBA5088
TTAGTCTTGCCTTATTTGATTTGACCAAAGATGATTATGTGATTACAGAATATGATGCATTCAATTCTAATGGTGTGTCTCGTCAGGTAGGTGAGGTTAATTCGACAGGGGTTGAGATTGAAGCTGGCTTAGAACTGTCAGAACAACTAAAACTCTCAGCCGCATATAGCTATGTCGATGCCCGAATTACTGAGAGCCCCAATAGCTGGGAAAAAGATAGCCTTATTCCAAATCAGCCTCGATAAACAGCAAGCTTATGGTTGGATTACACACAAACAACGGGTGTATTGAAAGGTTTAGGAATGGGCGCTGGTGTTCGTTATGTAGGGGAGAGCACGTATATAGGTACGGATAGTTTGAGCACATCTACGGTGGATATTGAAACTGGTGGTTACACATTAACGGATGCCAGTATCCGCTATGACTTCGATGATGTCAGACTGGCACTGAATGTCAGTAATTTATTTGATCGCGAATACACGACGACGTGTACCGACTTAGTCTGCTACTTTGGTGATGGCCGTCGCGTAATAGCTTCAGCGACCTACAACTGGTAGTTTTCAACGGGTGGCATGACTTATCGTGCCACCCTTTTTTCTTATTTGTTGCCAAACACTTACTGACTCAAGCAGAATAGTCCTGAGCACTTCAGAGAAGAGGGGCAGGACCATGAAAGTCAGATCGATTACCAAAAATAAAGGTAAACCTGTCATTGGCTTATCGCCAACAGATAGCTTGAATAAAGCGGTGGCGATGTTAATGGAGCACCGAATCGGTTCATTAATCATCACTGAGCCAACAGGTGCGATGGTGGGCATTTTATCTGAGCGGGACATTCTTAAAATACTGGACACTCATCCAGAACAGTGGAGTCAGATGGTGGTGAGTGATGCCATGACCCCAAATCCCTATACCTGCGAGCCGGATAATACGCTTGAAGAAGTCATGAATAAAATGGTGGAGCATAATATTCGTCACTTGCCAGTGGTATACAAAGGCAAACTGGAAGGGATGTTATCTATCACTGATATTGTGGAAGAGTTGCTGAAAAAAGCGAAGTTCGAGAATAAGCTTTTAAAAAATTATATCCAGAACTGGCCGGATGCCGAACAGGAAATCTAATTTGGCTCAGGTGGAAAATTGGTTGTGCGATCAATCTGCAGCTTATTGTCTTTAGCAAAATCCATCAAAAACTCGAACAGCATTTCATCTGTACTTTCCAATGATGCATCCACGACGACACATTTGATTCCGTCAAGAGTCGCTAGCCTGACATTAGGGTGAAAGATGATGCGACGCCCAGGGCCATACGAGGCAACTGCTCCGCATAAGCGTTCGGCCCAATCACTTGGACGAAACTTTCCTCCGTCCAGAGTAATCCCGCGGATGATCACCTTTTCTGATATGGACATAAAGCGTCAGCTCAATTGTGATGGGTTAAAAGCGGCATTCTACTGCAAATAATCTTGTTTGCATAAGCACTGAGTGTAAATAAAAGTGCTTTCAATGATTTAGGTCGGCAATAAAAATCCGTATAATCTCCGCTTTTAGTTTTCCTACTCTACGAGAATCTTGTGGCTGACTACAAACAAACGCTAAATTTACCTGCGACCAAATTTCCAATGAAAGCTGGTTTGCCTAATCGTGAACCACAAATGCTGGAACATTGGCAAACAATGAACCTTTACGAAAAAATTCGTGAGCAAGCTAAAGGTAGACCACAGTTCATATTGCATGATGGTCCTCCTTACGCAAACGGTGATATTCATATCGGGCATGCGGTAAACAAGATTCTGAAAGATATTATTATCAAGTCGAAAACGCTGAGTGGTTTTGACGCGCCTTATGTTCCAGGCTGGGATTGTCATGGCTTACCTATCGAGCTGAATGTCGAGAAGAAAGTGGGTAAACCCGGTGTCAAAGTCACCGCAAAAGAATTCCGTCAAGCATGCCGTGACTACGCGGCGAAACAGGTTGATGGTCAGCGTGAAGACTTTAAACGTTTAGGCGTCTTGGGAGAATGGGATAACCCATATCTCACTATGGATTACAGCTTTGAAGCTGACATTATTCGTACTCTGGGTGAAATCATCAAACAAGGTCACCTGCATAAAGGGGTGAAACCTGTTCACTGGTGTGTGGATTGCGGTTCGGCGTTAGCTGAAGCAGAAGTCGAATACGAAGATAAAACATCGCCAGCAATCGATGTACGCTTTCAGTTCATTGACCAGGCCGCTTTCGAGCAAGCCGTTGGGGAGTCAGGACAGGGTAAGGTCAGCTTACCTATCTGGACGACAACACCTTGGACGCTGCCTGCCAACCAAGCCGTGTCTGTTAACCCTGAGTTTACTTACGTACTTTTGCAAGCCGAAGGTGAGCAGTTAGTATTGGCTGAGTCTTTGTACGAAGCGGCGCTTCAGCGCTATGGAATTGAAGCTGAAGTTGTCACACGTTTTAAAGGTGAACAACTGGAAGGTTTGCAGTTACAGCACCCATTTTATGATTGCCAAGTGCCGGTTATTTTGGGTGATCATGTGACAGCCGATGCGGGTACAGGTGCTGTGCATACTGCGCCAGGCCATGGTCAAGATGACTTTGTTGTTGGTCAGAAATACAACTTAAAAGTTGATAACCCTGTTGGCGGCAATGGTGTGTTTTTACCTGACACGCCAATTTTTGCAGGCCAATCTGTATTTAAAGCGAATCCAGAAGTTATTGCCCTTTTAAAAGAGAAAGGCGCTTTGTTGGCACATATCGACATTCAGCATAGCTATCCGCACTGCTGGCGTCATAAAACACCGATTATTTTCCGTGCGACGCCACAATGGTTTGTCAGTATGGAGCAGAACGGTTTACGTGATCAGGCAATGCAGGCGATTGCTGCAACCAAATGGATGCCGGACTGGGGCCAAAAACGTATTGAGAATATGGTGACAGGTCGTCCGGACTGGTGTATTTCCCGTCAACGGACCTGGGGTGTACCGATCCCGTTATTTGTGCATCAGCAGAGCGGGGAATTGCATCCGGATTCGAAAGCATTGATCGAAAAAGTCGCCCTGGCGGTTGAGCAAAACGGTATTGATGCCTGGTTTGATATGGATGCCAGCGATCTGATTGGTGCAGATGCAGAAAATTATTTCAAAGTCACTGATACGCTGGATGTCTGGTTTGATTCCGGAGTCTCACATGCCTGCGTGTTAACCCGGCGTGATGATTTACAACGCCCTGCAGATTTGTATCTTGAAGGCAGTGATCAACACCGTGGCTGGTTCCAATCATCATTACTGACATCAGTTGCTACTACTGGTAAAGCACCTTACAAAGCGGTGCTGACCCACGGGTTTACCGTGGATGCCGAAGGCAAGAAAATGTCCAAATCCAAGGGAAATACGGTTTCACCGCAAAAAGTAGTCAATAATCTTGGTGCCGATATTATCCGTCTCTGGGTAGCGGCGACGGATTACAGTGCTGAAATGACGGTATCGGATGAAATTCTGAAACGCACCGCGGACTCATATCGCCGTATTCGTAATACCGCTCGCTACTTATTATCGAACCTTGATGATTTTGACCCCGCAACAAATATGGTGGCCGTGAATGATTTACTACCATTAGATAGATGGGCATTGGATCGTGCATATCATTTACAACAAGACATTCTTGCTGCTTATGAGAGCTATCAGTTCCATGTGATTTATCAAAAGCTTCATAATTTCTGTGCGAATGAGATGGGTAGTTTGTATCTGGATATTACTAAAGATCGCCAGTACACCATGCAGACAGATAGCTTAGGTCGACGCTCATCTCAAACGGCTATGTATCTTATCCTGGAAGCGATGGTTCGCTGGATCGCCCCGATTTTAAGTTTTACAGCTGATGAATTATGGGGATATCTGCCTGGCGAGCATAATGAGTCTGTATTACTTAATCTTTGGAGTGATGCATTAGCACCATTAGATAAGGAAACAGCGTTTGATCTGCCATTTTGGAATCAAGTATTCAATGTCAGAGAAGTCGTCGCCAAAGAGCTTGAGAACCAGCGTAACGCCGGTAACATCAAAGGTGGTCTAACGGCTGAAATTAGTTTGTTCGTTGATGACAGTCTTATGGCGTTATTGAGCAAGCTAGAGGATGAATTAAAGTTTGTATTGATTACATCCAAAGTCAGTCTTCACCGTTTAGATGATAAAGCAGCCGAGCAAGCAGTCTCGACGAGTATGCCTGGGATTTTGGTGGCTATTAAAGCGTCTGAACACAAACGTTGTGAACGTTGCTGGCATCAGGTGGATTCTGTTGGAGAAAATGCTGACCATCCTGAACTATGTAGTCGTTGTATTGATAATATCGAAGGAGACGGTGAACAAAGACAGTTCGCCTAGAAATTATGCTGAAATGGTTGAATCTTTCTGCTTTGGTGATTGTGTTCGATCAACTCAGCAAGTGGTGGGCAAACAGCGCATTGGAGCTTTATCAGTCTATTGCTGTTTTGCCCTTCTTCAATATTACATTGGCTTATAACCACGGCGCTGCATTCAGCTTTTTAGCCAGCGAGAGCGGTTGGCAGCGATGGTTTTTCACTGGCTTAGCTGTCGTCGTTAGTATTGTTTTGTTGTTTTGGCTGAAACGCCTGAAAGCAGATGCAAAACTGGAAGCTATCTCTCTTGCTTTAATACTGGGTGGGGCTTTAGGTAATGTGATTGATCGTGTTATTCATGGTTATGTTATTGATTTTCTTGATGTCTACTATGGCACATATCATTGGCCTGCATTCAATGTGGCTGATTCAGCGATTTGTGTAGGCGCTATTTTGTTAATTCTCGATAGCTTCAGAAATAAAACGGAGCAGAAATGAGTTTTTGTGATCTTGCAGTAAGTGGGGTGGCGCATCTGCAACCCTATATTCCGGGCAAACCGATTGAAGAGTTACAGCGTCAATATGGTGTCCGCAATGTCATTAAATTAGCCTCAAATGAAAACCCGCTCGGCCCTCCTAAAGCAGCTGTGGCAGCGGTAGCGATGGCTGCAAAAGATATGGCCCGCTACCCGGATGGTAATGGTTACGCATTAAAGCTGGCATTAGCTGAAAAACATCAAGTGGCACCTGAGCAAATCACCCTAGGGAATGGTTCTAATGATGTCTTAGAGTTGATTGCGCGTGCTTTTGCAGGTGCTGGTGATGAAATTATATTTTCAGAGCATGCCTTTGCTGTCTACGCTATTGTTACTCAGGTTATTGGTGCGACTGCTGTGGTAACGCCAGCGAAAGATTATGGTTATGATCTGGACGCTATTCATAAAGCCATTAGTCCGCGTACCAAAATTATTTTTATCGCCAACCCTAACAACCCGACTGGCACGTGGTTAGAGCCTGAAAAAATTAAATTATTTCTAGAGAAAGTGCCGGAAAAGGTACTGGTCGTGCTCGACGAAGCCTATGTCGAGTATCTGAATATGGAAGAGAATTCAGTGCCTTGGCTTCAGGATTTTCATAACCTCATCATTACTCGAACATTTTCTAAAGCATATGGACTAGCAGGTTTACGCGTGGGCTATTCCTTATCACACCCCGAAGTTGCCGATCTTATCAATCGTGTCAGACAGCCTTTTAATGTTAGCCATTTAGCTCAAGCAGCGGCAGTGGCTGCTCTAGGTGATGAAGCTTATCTCCAACAAAGTCGTGATGTGAATGAAGCGGGTATGAAACAGCTTATTGCTGGCTTTGAAAAAATGGGTCTGCAATACATTCCTTCCCGAGCCAATTTCATTACAGTCAATGTTCATACAAATGCGTTTGAAGTTTACGATGAGCTGCTATATGAAGGTGTCATCGTTCGACCTGTGGCTAACTATGGCTTACCACAACACCTGCGTGTGAGCATCGGCTTAGCCGAAGAAAATCAACGTTTTCTTGATGCGCTATCCACTATTCTGGGTCGTGGTTAATGATTAATCGGCTTGCTGTCATAGGCGTTGGGCTGATCGGTGGTTCTCTCGCTTTATCCTTGAAATCAAAAGGGGCCGTTAATGAAGTTGTCGGTTATTCACGTAGTGATGAAGCCCGACAAGAGGCGCTCTCTTTAGGTATTATAGATAAGGCTGCAGACTCGATTGCTGAGGCTGTTGTTGATGCCGATGTGGTCTTTGTTGCCGTGCCTATGGGCGCTATGGCATCTGTCTTTGCAGAGATGAGTGAGCACATCAGACCTGAAGCCATCATTACTGATGGTGGTAGTGCCAAAGCACAAGTCGTCTCATCAGCGCGAGAGGCTTTGGGCGATAAATTCAAACAATTCGTTCCCGGTCACCCGATTGCTGGTACAGAAAAAAGCGGACCAGCGGCTGCATTTGCTACTTTGTATGAAAATCACCGTATTGTCCTGACACCTGTCAGTGAAACAGACTCAGCAGCAACAGCAAAAATTAAAATGATGTGGCAACTAACAGGGGCAGAAGTCTTTGAAATGGATGTTGAGCATCATGACACCGTGTTAGCCGCTACCAGTCATCTACCTCATGTGCTTGCCTTCAATTTGGTGGGGATGCTTGCACAACGTGATGATTGTGATGAAGTCTTGCGTTATGCCGCCGGTGGCTTTCGTGATTTTTCCCGAATTGCATCAAGCGATGCAGTGATGTGGCGAGATATTTGTTTAGCTAACAAACAAGCTATTCTGGATTTACTTGATGAGTTTCATCAAGGGATCAATAAAATCGAACAAGCGATTAAAGAGGATGACGGCGAGTATCTGGTTGAGGTATTCGAACGGGCAAAGAAAGCGCGAGATAGCCGTTTTGCCGATCCTGATTTGATCGATAATAGTGAAGTATAAACGTGGAACCAACTGACGTGTCTAGTGAAACTAATAAACGATATATTGTGCACCCTGGCGGTAAAATCACAGGTCAGGTAAGAGTACCTGGTGATAAGTCGATTTCTCATCGCTCGATTATGCTTGGTTCCATCGCTGAGGGCACCACGGAAGTAACTGGTTTTTTAGAAGGTGAAGATGCACTGGCAACACTGGCCGCTTTCCGTGGTATGGGCGTCGATATTATCGGTCCAGAGAAGGGTAATGTGACTATTCATGGTGTGGGCATGCACGGCCTCAAAGTACCAGAAACAGCATTAAACCTCGGCAACAGTGGCACATCCATGCGTTTGCTCTCAGGTCTATTGGCTGGTCAAGGCTTTGATGTCACGATGACGGGAGATAAATCATTGTCATCGAGACCGATGAAGCGTGTGACGGATCCGCTTGCTCTAATGGGAGCCAATATCGATACCACTGAAGGTAAGCCGCCTTTGACTTTGCATAAGACCAGTCATTTGAAAGGCATCGACTATGATTTACCCATGGCCAGTGCGCAGGTGAAATCGTGTTTACTTCTCGCTGGCTTGTATGCTGAAGGTAAAACTTCAGTAACAGAACCTGCACCAACACGTGACCATACAGAAAGAATGTTGCAAGGTATGGGCTATCAGGTTGAGAAGCAAGGCCGCACAGTTTCAGTTGTCGGTGGTGGTAAGTTACAAGCAACAAAAATAGATGTACCCGCAGATATCTCGTCAGCCACCTTTTTTATGGTAGCGGCTGCCATCGCTCCAGAGTCAGATATTACCCTGGAGCATGTCGGGGTTAATCCTACTCGGATCGGTGTTATCAATATCTTACGTGAGATGGGGGCCAACATTACGCTCAGTAATGAAAAAGTCACTGGTGGTGAACCTGTAGCAGATATTCGTATTCAATATGCGCCACTAAAAGGCATTCAAATTCCTGAAGATCAAGTGCCTTTAGCCATTGATGAGTTTCCTGCTTTATTTATTGCAGCTGCCTGTGCTGAGGGGCAGACAGTCCTCACCGGTGCTGAAGAGTTAAGAGTAAAAGAGAGCGATCGTATACAAGTTATGGCTGATGGCCTAACAACTTTGGGTATTGATGCACAACCCACAGCTGACGGCATTGTTATCAATGGTGGTGTCATTGGTAGTGGTGAAGTGGATAGTCATAGTGATCATCGAATTGCTATGTCGTTTGCTATTGCAGGGCTGCAAGCGGGCGGCTCTATTCAGATTAATGATTGTGCCAATGTGGTTACCTCATTTCCGGGCTTTGTCGAGTTAGCGAATAAAGTCGGCCTGCAGGTTGAAGAAATTGATGACTGATATGCCTATTTTAACCATTGATGGACCGAGTGGTTCTGGTAAGGGCACCATTGCTCAAATGATGGCCAGAGAATTAGGTTGGCATTATCTAGATAGTGGTGCGATATATCGGGTATTGGCATTTGCTAGTTTAAAACACCAGATTCCAGCTTCTCACGAAGGCGCCCTTATGAAGTTAGCGCAACACTTAGATCTTCAATTTGAACTTGATGAAAATGGACTAAAAGTACTTTTAGAAGGGCAAGAAGTCAGTCAACAAATTCGAACAGAAAAAGCGGGTAATGCCGCATCGAAAGTGGCCGTTATCCCATCTGTCAGAGCGGCTTTATTACAACGCCAACGTGATTTTGCCCAAGCTCCAGGTCTGGTCACAGATGGTCGTGATATGGGTACTGTGGTCTTCCCTGACGCACAATTTAAAGTGTTTCTAACGGCAAGTGCAGAAGAAAGGGCGTTAAGACGTCATAAGCAGTTGAAAGAGAAAGGAATTGAGAGTAACCTTTCCGATCTCATTGCAGAAATCTCGGAGCGTGACAAACGCGATAGTGAACGCAAAGTCGCGCCGTTATTACCTGCTAAGGATGCTTTGATACTGGATTCTACCGAATTAGGTATTACTGCAGTATACGAAAAAGTGCGCAGTTATTGTGCAATTTAAATTTTTGGTGCCTGTTCGATTCTTGTCGAATGGGATGTTTAACGATCTCGCATCAGCGAGTGATTAATTAGGTGATCTTGTTTCCTCAACAGGGTCAAGGATATTTAACAATGAGCGAAAGCTTTGCTGATCTCTTTGAAGAGAGTCTAAATTCAACTCCAATGCAACCAGGCAAAATTGTTACCGGTACGGTAGTCAATGTAGGTCCTGATGTTGTTATGGTCAATGCCGGTCTTAAATCAGAAGGCGCTATCCCTGTTTCAGAATTTCTGAACGAAAATGGTGAAGTGACTGTTTCTGTTGGTGACTTAGTCGACGTATCGCTGGAATCATTAGAAGATGGTTTTGGTGCAACACAACTGTCACGTGATAAAGCGAAAGCTGCCGAAGCATGGACTAAATTGGAACACGCGTTTGAAGCGGGTGAAACCGTTATGGGTATCATTTCTGGTAAGGTCAAAGG